>JBNJDW010000013.1:0-17969 GCA_051745265.1 Pseudomonadota bacterium | reverse complement strand
GCGCTTTTTGACCAAACGCGTCTCACCCACCGGGGTTTGCCAGCCCTCTTTGCCGATCCCGATCGGAAAACTGTAAACCTGATGATCATCGGCATAATAATATAACCGGAACTCAGGCAGATTAATAACAATGCCCTGCCGCGGTGCCGCGGGGAGAATATGGCTCAGCGGTAATCTCACAACCGTACCCGCCCCCGGCAGCCAGGGGTCAACACCGGGATTCGCCGCCATGATCTCGACGATGCCCAGATCAAAATACCGGGCAATCTGATACAGCGTATCTTCATATTGCGCTGTATAAAAACGCTCCCCCCCTATCAGATCATCGGTAACGGTATAGCGTTCCGCCCCTGCCGGACGCAGGGTCAAAATCAATAAGATTAGCAAACAGGCAGAGCGCTTTACTACATAAGACATAATTATTTGATTCCTTTTTTGTTGTCTTTGTTTCTTTTATTCCTGCCTGCAAACGGATGAGAACGTTTTTTAAACCGTGAAAACCAAACAATATTTTTATTATTGATAAATATCAAAATGCCCCTGACTTACATATCTTAAGGTTGAAAGATTAAGGAGATTTACAAATGAACACAGCTTTCAGTGAAAAGCGTCAGATACCATTAACGCTGACGCCCATTAAAATTAAAGCCGGTGACGGCATCATCCTGAATGGCGATCTGACCATACCGGATGACTGCCGTGGTATGGTGATCTTTGCCCATGGCAGCGGATCCAGTCGCCACAGCCCGCGTAATCAGGCGGTTGCCACCAGCCTGAATGAAGACCTGCTGGGCACCTTGTTAATTGACCTTCTGACCGAGGAAGAGGAAAGGATCGATCAGGTCACCCGCCATATCAGATTCGACATCCCCTTATTGGCCGAACGTCTGGTCAAAATTTCAAACTGGGTTTCGCGACATCCGCAACTAAAGGGATTAAAACAAGGCTATTTTGGTTCCAGCACTGGCGCTGGTGCGGCCTTGATTGCCGCCGCCCGCTTGCCGGATACCATCACAGCGGTCGTTTCCCGTGGCGGACGGCCCGATCTTGCCGGTGTTGCCCTGACCGAAGTCGAGGCACCGGTTTTACTGATTGTCGGCGCCCTCGACCGCGAGGTTCTACAGCTTAATGAAACAGCTTTGAAAATGCTCAACACAAAATCAACCCTTCAAACCATCCCCGGCGCAACACATCTGTTTATAGAAGAAGATACATTGCAGCAGGCTGCTGATGCGGCAGCGGAATGGTTTGTAGACTATGCAACAGATCAACAGTGAGGCTAAAATGACGACCAAAAAATTTACTGACAGGGCAGAGGCCGGACAGGCCCTGGCCCGTATTTTGAATTTCTATGCAAACAAACGGGATGCCATTGTGCTGGCCCTGCCGCGCGGCGGTGTTCCGGTGGGTTATGAAATCGCCCATAAACTGAATCTGCCGCTGGATGTCTGGCTGGTTCGCAAACTCGGCGTGCCCGGTCAGGAAGAACTGGCGATGGGCGCCATTGGTTTTGGCGGCGTGCGTTACCTGAATGATGAGCTGATTGACATGATCGGCATTACACCGGAGCAGATCGAAGACGTCGCGCAAAAAGAAGACAGTGAATTAAAACGCCGTACCCGGCTTTATCGCGGTGATCGCCCCTTACCCGAACTGAAGGGCAAAACAGTTATTCTGGTGGATGATGGCCTTGCTACCGGGGCGACCATGCTCGCGGCTATAAAATCTCTCAGCCAGACGGAAGCAGCGCGGATTGTCGTCGCGGTTCCGGTTGGTGCGCGGTCAACCTGTCTAGAGCTGGAACAATTGGTCGATGATGTCATTTGTATTATGACACCGGATCCTTTTTACGGGGTCGGGCGTTGGTATAGCAATTTTGACCAGACCAGCGATCAAGACGTTCAGATGTTCTTGAAAGCGGCACATCAACCGGCTGCACACGAAAGGAAAACCGCCCTATGACCAGAAACAATCGTCATCATGATCTCGTCTCGGAAATAGAGAAAAATCTGAGCCCCTTACAAAATCAGCTGCAGGATTATGATGAAATTGTTGAGGCAGCCCGCGATAAAGACTTCGTCCTGCTGGGCGAAGCGTCGCATGGCACCGCTGAATTTTACCGCGCCCGGATCGAAATCACCCAGCGTCTGATATTCGAATGCGGCTTTGATGCCGTTGTGGTCGAGGCCGACTGGCCCGATGCCTACCGGGTCAATAAATATGTCTGCCGAACCAGCAATGACCAAACCGCTGATGAAGCGCTTGCCGATTTTGAAAGATTCCCCAGCTGGATGTGGCGCAATACCGAGGTAAAAGACTTTATCACCTGGCTTGAGAAATATAACACGACCTATCGTGATCCCCAAAAATCCCCGACGCAGCGCGACCCTATTCGTTTTTACGGTCTGGATCTGTATAGCCTGTCAAATTCGCTTCATGCCGTCATTGCCTATCTTGATAAAATTGACCCCATAGCGGCACGGGCGGCGCGGCAGCGTTACAGTTGTCTGGATCATTTTCTTGATAATCCGGGATCCTATGGCTATGCCACCGAACTTGGCCTGTCTGAAAGCTGCGAAGATGAAGTCGTCGCCCAGCTGATTGAACTACAGCGCAAAGCTCTGGAATACAGCCATCAGAACGGTACAATCGGCCGGGAAAACTATTTCTCTGCGGTGCAGAACGCGGCGCTGGTTAAAAAGGCTGAAAAATATTACCGCGCCATGTTCCGCGGGCGACCCAATACCTGGAATTTACGTGACAGCCATATGTTTGAAACGCTGGAAAACATCCATGACTACCTTGGCCAGTCGCTGGACCGGCCCGCACGTATCGTCGTCTGGGCGCATAATTCGCATATCGGTAACGCTGCTGCCACAGGCATGGCCGATCGCGGCGAATATAATATTGGCCAGCTGGTACGTCAGCAATACCCGGATCAAAGCCTTCTGGTTGGCTTTTCGACCTGCCGCGGTACCGTCACCGCCGCAGATAACTGGGATCAGCCCGCCAGATTTAAACGCCTTAACGAACCGGTCCCCGGCAGTTATGAGGAAGTCTTTCACCATGTAAATGAAAAAGCCTTCCTGCTTGACCTCCGGCACGAGACAGCCCTGACAGATATGCTGAGCGAACCCCGCCTGCAGCGGGCCGTTGGTGTGATCTATAGGCCGGATACCGAACGCCAGAGCCATTATTTCCAAAGCCGCCTGCCCGAGCAATTCGATTTCATCCTGCACTATGACAGTACGACTGCCCTACAGCCGATCGAAACGGTTATACATCCGCATTACAATGAACTGGATGAAACATATCCTTATGGTCTATAAAGCCAAAAAAATATTTTATTCCTGAAGGCGAAGTTTTTTTGGCAGATCAGTCATTATGATCTATAGTTCTAACAAGGATAAATATCAGGAATTAAAAGGTCACACCCATGCACTGCTATGAAAAAATTCTTTATGTCGCAAATGAGTTCACCGAAGAAGGCGAAGGCCTGAAGCAAGCCGCTATTCTTGCCGCCCAATGCGGGGCAAAATTGACCGTCATGGCTGTGTTCCCGGACCTGCCGGATGAGCTTTCTGAATACCGCGCCAGTTACGAGCAAGAGCTCCTGCAGGAAGCCAGTGAAAAATTCGATACCATCCGACAGGACGGCAATATTAACATCGACATGGATAAGGTTAATTTTATCACCAAAACCGGCAACCCCCTGTTTATCCGTATCATTCAGGAAGTTCTAAAAGAAAACTATGATCTGGTCGTCAAGGACGTTGCCGCATTTGACCCCAAAAAAGGTCTGCGTTCGGTCGATATGAACCTGCTGCGCAAATGTCCGGGTGCCGTTTGGCTGAGCCGCCCTTACATCCCCGATAATCAATTCAAAATGGTCGTTGCCATTGACCCCTTCCCCAGTAAACCGAGCGGTAAGGAACTCAACACCCGCCTGCTGCAAAAAGGCCTCGACATCTCCAAAAGACTTGAAGGCGAGTTGATTGTCTTATCCTGCTGGGATTTTGAACATGAAGATTACCTCAGAACGTCTGTGTTTGTGCGTGTCTCAGAACAGGAAATTGAAAATATGGTTGAAAAAACCCGCACAGAACATGCCGACGCTTTGCAGGACTGTCTGAAAACAGCCGGTCTGGAAAAAGAGGATTACACGCTTGAACAGCGGCGCGGCAGAGCGGATGATATTATCCCGACCTATATCACCGAAAACAGCATAGATCTGTTATTGATGGGCACCATTGCCCGGACAGGTGTACCGGGTTTTGTCATGGGCAATACGGCCGAGGACGTGATCCGGCAGACCACCTGCTCTCTGTTGACCGTCAAGCCGGATGATTTCGTCTCACCGGTTAAATTTTAAGATCATCATTTTCAATGCCAAGGCTGTCTAACAATGCCCGGCTGACCTGAAGGGCTGATTCCTGCATTTCAGGGATGACATAGGTTGCACCGTGATCATAAAGATCATCAACAACATCCGTGTCGAACGCCCGCATAATAACCGGTATGGCCTGATCCTGCTTGCGGACCATATGTAAAATCTCCCGCGCGGCCTCGGGATCATCCAGCGTCACCACAACAGCGGTGGTTTTATTGACATCCAGTTTCTTCCACAACGGCAAGCGGCGGGCATCCCCATAATAAATCGGCAGCTGATCAATTTGCATATTGCGGACTCTATCCGCATTATTATCAATTGCCATATAAGGCACACCGTGCTGTTCCAGCCTCTCACCAACAAGTTTGCCGATCCTGCCATAACCGGCAATAATAACTTTACTCTCTTCTTCGACCGTGCTGCCATGCTCAAGCTCTTTTTCGCGGATTGCCATCGCCACCGCTGGTGCCAGGCGCATTAAAAAGGGCGTCAGCAACATGGCAAGAACAGTAACCATCAAGAAAAACTGTACATCTTCCTGCGATACAACATTTGCCGTATAGGCAACGCTGAGAATCAGCAGCGCAAATTCACCCGGCTGGGCCAGTATGATGGACACCTCGGCCGCCCGGCCGCGGGGAATACCAAACAAACGACATAACGGGTATAGCACCGCGGGTTTTAAAACAAACAACCCGGCGACAGCCAGAATAACAAGACTTAAATTATCAACCATCACCGCAGGATTAATCATCATACCAATAGATAAAAAGAAAATCCCCAGCAGAATATTTTTAAGCGGTTCAATAATAACACTGATTTCATGCTGAAACTCAGTTTCAGAAATTAAAAGCCCGGCCAGAAAGGCCCCCAGCGCTGCTGATAATCCGGCGCTTAACGTAAACATTGCGGCCAGACAAACAACAAAAAGAGTGAAGGCCATCAGCCATTCAGCATTATTGGTAAAGCTAAGCGTATGCATCAACGGCCTTAACAGCTTTTTACCGCCGATATAAATAATCAGCACTGCCGCGATCGCAATCGCAACGGCGGATCCCAGAATATAGAGTACATTTTCATCCGCGCTACCGGTAAAGGCCCCGATCAGGATCAGGATCGGCACAACGGCAAAATCCTGCATCAATAATATTGAAAAGGTCAGCCTGCCGACCGGCCGATTCAGCATATGTTTTTCATTCAACAACTGCATGACAATTGCCGTCGACGACAGCGCCAGTGAGGCCCCAAGTAAAATAGAAACCGGCACAGAATTGCCAAAGGCGATTGAAACGCCGAAAATCAGCGCCCCTGTCAGTATGATTTGCAAACTGCCCAGACCAAGTATATAACGCCGCATTTCTCGCAGGCGTTCAAAGGATAAGTGCAACCCGATCATGAACAACAGGGCAATAATCCCAAGTTCACCCAAAAGATCGACTGTGCCGCTATCTCTTATGGTTACGTTCTGCAGCCACGAATACTCATCAGCCAGGGCGCCCAAAGCATGCGGACCGATAAGCAGGCCGCCCAGAATATAGCCCAATACCGGGGAAATTTTAAAACGTTGCAAAATGGGCACAAAGACACCGGCGATGCCAAAGAATAAAAGGAATTTGGCCAACAGCTCGATAAAATTGGTATGGTGCAGCGTTTCTTCCACGAAAAAGAACCCAAATGTAATGACATGTTATAAATGTACTTTATTGTATTTCTTGCTGGTATACCAGTTTCACGACCAATCCAGAATAACCTTACCGCATTGACCCGACTGCATGGCTTCAAAACCTTTTTGAAACTCCGCGGCCGGAAAATGATGCGTGACCACGGGGGATATATCCAGCCCGCTTTGCAGCAGGGCGACCATTTTATACCAGGTTTCAAACATCTCACGGCCATAGATGCCTTTCAGGGTCAGTCCTTTGAAGATCACCTTGTTCCAGTCAATGGCCATTTGACCGCCGGCCGGAATACCCAACATGGCAATTTTACCGCCGGTGATCATGGTTTCGATCATCTGTTGAAAGGCGCTTTCGATACCGGACATCTCAAGACCGACATCAAAACCTTCCTGCATACCAAGATCGTGCATAACATCTGTCAGGTTTTCTTCCTTCGGATTAACCGCCCGCGTGGCGCCCAGTTTCTCGGCCATTGCCAGACGGTGGGGGTTAATATCGGTAATCACAACGTTGCGGGCGCCGACATGTTTGGCGATCAGAATAGCCATCAGGCCAATCGGACCGGCGCCGGTGATCAGCACATCTTCCCCGACCAGATCAAAGGACAGAGCGGTATGCACCGCATTGCCAAACGGATCAAAAAAGGCGGCGATTTCATCGGGAATTTCGTCGGGGATCGGAAAGACATTTTCAGCCGGAATCGATAAATAATCGGCAAAACAGCCCTGACGATGCACGCCGATGCCCTTGGTATTGATACAAAGATGGCGACGACCGGCCCGACAATTACGGCAATACCCACAGACCAGATGGCTTTCACCCGATACCCGCTGGCCTTTTTCAAGATGGGTGACGTCAGCGCCGAAATCCTCGACAATACCGACAAATTCATGACCGACAATCATCGGCACCGGAATGGTTTTCTGTGCCCAGTCATCCCACTGATAGATATGCAGATCCGTGCCGCAAATCGCTGTCTGGCGTATTTTGACCAGTACATCCTGACGGCCGATTTCAGGCACCGGTACATCATCAATCATCCATAGGCCCGCTTCGGCTTTGCTTTTTTCAATGCCTCTCATGCGGCCTCTCCTTTTAAAACACCCAGCTTGCGGCCAACCTCGGCAAAGGCCTCAATCGCCTTGTCGATATGGGCTTTATCATGGGAAGCCGACATCTGGGTGCGGATTCGGGCCTTGCCCTCGGGCACCACCGGATATGAAAATCCGATGACATAGACACCGCGTTTTAACATTTCATCGGCAAATTCAGCGGCCAGCGCCGCATCATAAATCATCACCGGAATAATAGGGTGTTCGCCCGGCAACAGGTCAAAGCCAAGTCTGGTCATTTCTTCGCGGAAATAACGGCTGTTCTCGGTTAATTTGGCGCGCAGTTTAACGCCGTCCTTATCCAGTAAATCCAAAACCGCAAGCGAGGTCGCGGTAATCACCGGTGCCAGCGTATTGGAAAACAGGTAAGGCCGTGAACGCTGACGCAAATATTCAATAACTGTCGCATTGCCTGATGTATAACCGCCAGATGCCCCGCCCAGCGCCTTACCAAGGGTGCCGGTCACAATATCAACCTTATCGCTCAACCCGTAATAATCGGGCGTGCCGGCACCGTTCGGGCCGGTAAAGCCCACCGCATGGCTGTCATCGACCATGACCATGGCGTCATATTTTTCGGCCAGCGCACAAATTTCCGGCAGATTGGCAAGATAGCCGTCCATTGAAAACACCCCATCGGTGGCAATCAGGCGGAACCTGGTATCGGCGGCCTCTTTCAGGCAACGCTCCAGATCGGCCATGTCATTATTGTTATAACGCAGCCGTTTGGCTTTGCACAGGCGGACGCCGTCAATGATACTGGCATGATTCAAGGCATCACTGATAATCGCATCCTCGGGCCCCATCAGGGTTTCAAACAGACCGGTATTGGCATCAAAACAAGAGGAATATAAAATCGTATCCTCCTGCTTTAAAAAGCCAGCAATACGCTTTTCCAGTTTTTTATGAATATCAAGCGTGCCGCAGATAAAGCGAACCGATGCCATGCCAAAGCCGTAATCGTCCAAGGCCATTTGCGCGGTTTTGACCAGCCCCGGATTATCAGCCAGGCCCAGATAATTATTGGCACAGAAATTCAAAACATGATCACCGGATTCGACTTCAATATCGGCGCTTTGGGGGGAGGTAATGACCCGCTCCGGCTTGTAAAGTCCGGCATCTTTTATCGCTTCGATCTCTTTTTCTATATGGGCAATCATTGGTTTGGACATAAAACAATCCTTTCGTAAATCTGTCACCTACAAGGTAGAAGGAATTTAGGATTTTGGCAAAGACTTCCATGTTTCCGTGTCAAATCCGACCAGAAAAAGATTGTCAGAGACCAGCAAAGGCCGCTTGATCAAAGACGGATTGTCCAGCGCCGTCTGCAGGGCCGACTCCTCATCCATATTGTCCTGTGCCTCCTTGGGCAGTTTTCGCCATGTTGTGCTGCGGCGATTGATGATTTTATCCCAGCCATGTATTTCAAACCCCCGCCTTAGCACATCGGCATCAGCCCCCGCGGTCTTATAATCATGAAATTCAAAGACAATGCCGTTTTCATCCAGCCATTTGCAGGCTTTTTTCACAGTATCGCAGTTCTTGATACCAAACAGAGTGTAGGTCATGTAAATCTCCTTTTTAAAATCACCTTATCATTCCCGATCACAGCACCAGAGTCCAGTGCGGAACCATGTAAAACAAAACACGTATGTATTTTAGTTACATAAAAAAAGGTGCGCCATGAATAAGGATAATATCGAAAGCTGTTATTTTGATGAAGACCCGGAAATGCCCAATAATCTTAAATTGCCGGCAATGATCTACCGTAAAGTTGTCGGCGGCAGCGGGCCGGATGCGGCGGAAGAATTCGCTGAAACCTTTCACGAGCATGGCTGGCAGGGGATCTGGCAAAACGGTATCATCGACGAACATCATTTCCATCCCGATGCCCACGAAGCGCTGGGCATTGCCGCCGGGCACGTCACCATCCAGCTTGGTGGGGAAAACGGCAAGGTTTTTGACCTCAACCATGGTGATATGGTGATTCTGCCGGCGGGTACCGGACATAAAAGACTGTCAGACTCAGACGGCTTACTGGTCGTTGGTGCCTACCCCAAGGGGCAAGAGAATTACGCCCTGTGTAAAGACAAGAAAGATTACGCCGCCGCCCGTCAGGCAATTGAGAATCTGCCTTTGCCTGAACAGGATCCCTTTTTTGGTAAAAACGGACCGCTTTTGCAGTATTGGAACGTAACGGCGTTTAAACAGCAGGCTTGATCTTTTGCCCGTCATGCGTATAAATCGGCTATGCACAATCGTCCGGCCTATATTTACGCCCCGCCGTCAGGGCCTGTTCCGATCCTTCATCAGGAAAACAGCTTTCTGATCACCTCCAAACCCGAAGGTTTATTATCGGTGCCGGGCCGCGGCGCAAAACATGCTGATTGCCTTGAATCCCGCCTGCAAATACATCACCCGGCGGCGCGGATTGTCCACCGGCTTGATATGTCAACATCGGGGGTGATGGTTTTGGCCCAAACGGCAGAAGCGCATAAAAATCTCAGCCTGCAATTTGAACAGCGGCAAACGGCCAAAACCTATATCGCCCGCGTTCACGGGTATATTGCAGAGGACGAGGGCGAAATCACCCTGCCGCTGAATAAAGACTGGCCCAACCGCCCAAAGCAAATGGTTGATCCTGTAAATGGCAAAGCCTCCCACACCTGTTGGCAGGTGATCGCCCGTGAAGCAGACAATATTACCAAAGTACGGCTAACACCTCTCACCGGCAGAACGCACCAGCTGCGCGTCCATATGCACAGTCTGGGCTTTCCTATATTGGGAGATGATCTCTATGCCACGCCAGAGGCGCTGGCGGCCGCGCCGCGGCTACAACTTCATGCCGAAACACTGGCGTTTAACCATCCGGTGTCAGGAGTCAGATGCAGTTTTACTGATCCCTGCCCGTTTTAGTGATCTTCGGCGTATTCGCCCTGTAACCAGGTCCAGGCCTTGTCACTGTCCTCGGGATCAAAGAACCGGGTATCCGATATGGTGACAAACTGGCTGAGCTTGGTCAGGTATTCTTCCCATTTACTGTCACCGATGACGGCAACCGCCTCGAAATTCCACCAGTACTTCATACCCAGCAGAAAATCATCAAGCATGGCATGCGGGGTAATGCTCTCGAATTCAACCATATCGACCAACAGGTAAATATATTCCCCGGACTGGACTGTCGCATCCAGCAAGGGGGTAAATTTTTCAAAATCCTCATGGGTGATCACGCCTTTGGGGCGGATGGCGAGAATTTTATCAGTGCTTTGTGGCAGAATTTCTATCATTCTTTTATCTCCTGTTCCTCTTTCCCCTAAGATAACGCTTTTATAACCAGATCACCATGGTTTTTATAAAAAACGATTGACTCCCATACCAACAAACACGATATTACTACCGTTACATTATAACATTAACTTTTATCAGGAGAGTCTTATGAAGAATATTACCCCCGAAAACTTTATGTGCCATACCAGTTCTTGCTGCCCGGCTGTTTACGAAACAGAAGTCGGATCATATGTCATTGTCGGCAAGAAATTGTCTACCGAGGCGCAAAACGCTATCGCTGATCGTATCGGTGATGATGAATATGCGATTGAAGTTGAAAAAGGCATGATCAAAGACATCAAGTAAGCCTTATCATAGATTTTCGCCCTCCTGCCTTTGCGGGAGGGCTTTTTTTATGCCGCCTCTGCCCGGATGATATCCAGAAAGGCACCGGCATATTTCTCCAGCTTTGACGCCCCGACGCCGGGCATCACCGCAAAAGCATCACGGTGCTGCGGTTTTTCAACCGCCATGGCCATCAGGGTTTTATCATGGAAAATCACATAAGGCGGCAGATTGTTTTCCTTGGCAATCGACAGACGCAGCGCCTTTAATTTCTGGAACAACTCCCGATCCGCTTCATTATCCAGCATCTCAACCGCCGGGGCAGACTGGCTGCGCTCCAGCCTTTGCCGCCGCGGCAGGATGAAAGACAGCGGGCTGGCCTGTTTTAAAAACGCAACGCCCTCGGCAGTGAATTTCAGCCCGCCATAGCCTTCGACATCAACGCGGATCAGGTTTCTGGACACCAGCTGGCGGATAAAGCTTTGCCAGGTTTTGCGGTCATATTCGGTGCCGATGCCATAGGTGCTGATCGCATCATGACCGTGTTTCATGATCTGTTCACTGGTCTTACCGAGCAGGACATCAGCAATATGCGCCGCGCCAAAAACCTGCCCGGTACGATATATACAGGACAGGATTTTCTGCGCCGGAATAATGCCGTCAATGGTTTCGGGCGGATTGAGGCAGATATCACAATTACCGCATTCTTCCCCGGCATCACCGAAATAATTCAGCAAAATGCGCCGCCGGCAGCTTGCCGCCTCGCAATAGCCCAAAAGCGCGCTCAGCTTATGATGTTCAACCCGTTTCTGGGTATCCGGCGCATTTGAATTTTCGATCATATGGCGGCGCTTGGCGACATCCTGCAATCCATAAACCATCCAGGCGGTGGCCGGTAATCCGTCACGCCCGGCGCGACCAGTTTCCTGATAATAGGCTTCGATATTATTGGGCATATCCATATGACAGACAAAGCGAACATCGGGCTTATCAATACCCATGCCAAAGGCAATGGTAGCGACAATGATAATACCCTCTTCCTTCAAGAAGCGTTCCTGATTGCCAGCGCGTGTGCTTTTTTCAAGCCCGGCATGGTACGGCAGGGCATTAAACCCATTGCTTTGCAGCCATGCGGCGGTGGATTCTGTCTTATCCCGCGACAGACAGTAAATAATGCCGCTTTCATTCGGATAGGTTTTCAGAAAAGTGAGCAGTTTTTGCTTGGGATTTTCTTTGACTGAGACTTCATAGCGGATATTGGGCCGATCAAACCCGGCGACATAAAGCTGCTCCAGATTCAAATGTCGCAGAATATCCTGACGGGTCGGTTCATCTGCTGTGGCGGTCACCGCAAGGCAGGGGATTTCCGGGAAACGCGTACGCAACACCGACAAAGCCCGATATTCCGGTCTGAAATCATGGCCCCATTGTGACAGGCAATGCGCTTCATCAATCGCTATCAGCGCCAGATCCAGACTGTCCAGCAAGGCCAGCGTCTGTTCGGTCATCAACCGCTCCGGCGCCATATAGACCATATCAACCTCACCGGCGCGAATGGCGGCCAGTGTCTGTTGCTGGTCCTGATAATCCATGGAGGAATTGAGCATCACCGCCCGCACGCCAAGTTCACGCAGGCTCGAAACCTGATCCTGCATCAACGCAATCAGCGGCGAGATAATAATCCCGACCCCGGGACGACACAGTGCCGGAATCTGGTAGCACAGTGACTTACCCGCCCCGGTCGGCATCAAAACGCAGGCGCTGTTACCTTCCATCACATGACTGATAATCTCTTCCTGCTGGCCGCGAAAATGCGCGTAACCGAAGATATTTTTCAGCACATCTGCCGGATTGCGGCATTCAGGTTCTCTTAAATCCATAAGGCGCAGAATAGGCAAAAAAGCCGCGCGGTGCAATCTAATTCAAGGCCATTTCGCGACTGCTGACAATCTTGCTCAGCTTATCGGCAAGGCGGGTGGGTTCCGGCAGACGATAATGGGTCAGAGACTGCGCCACCAGTTTAACGGCACGCTCCTGTGACACGCGATGCCCCGGGGAAATAAACAGCGGTTTAACATTATTGCGGCTGCGGTAGACGGTGCCGATACGCTCGCCCTTATCTATCAAAGGCGATGATGCGCCGCGGACCAGCCCCGGTTCCTGATAATGTCCACACAGCCGCGATTTGGCAACGCCAATGCTCGGAAGGCCAGTGACAATGCCCAAATGCGCCGCCAAGCCCAATCGGCGGGGATGGGCCACGCCCTGCCCGTCAACGAATAACAGATCAGGCGGTGTTTTCAGACATTTCAAAACCTCCAGAATGACCGGCACTTCCCGAAAAGACAACAGACCGGAAATATAGGGAAAAGCTGTCGGCGCAAAGGCAAAGGCGGAAATTTCAGGCTCAAGCTCACCCGCCCTGATAAGCACAAGAGCGGCCTTGCTCTGCTTGCGTCTGACATCATAACCGACATCAATCCCGGCAATATATTTTAAATCCGGCAGATCATCTTGCAGACGAACCAAAGGACGCATTTCCTTTTGGATACGTATTGCATCCGTGATGGACGCCGGAGGATCATATCTATACATATATTACAAATGGAGGAAAACCGTGCCCGGTTCCCCATGATCTGTCACTTCACCGATCACCCAACAGCGTTCTTCCAGATTGGACAGAGCCGCCATCACATCATCGGGGCTATCTGTCACAATCACAAAGCCGATCCCCATATTAAAAACCGTGCAGAGCTCCTGTTCCGTTGTCTCGGGCAGCATGGCAAAGACACGGTTCATGACCGCGGGCCGCTCATCAGCGGATGGCAGGGTATGAATATCGTAACTGAAATCGCCGTTAATACGGGGGATATTATCCATCCCGCCGCCGGTAATATGGGCCATGCCTTTGATCAGGCCCGGGTGTTTTTCTATCAGCGCCTTGATCACCGGCACGTAAATCCGCGTTGGCGTCAGGCAGGCACTCAGGGTTTCAAGATCATTGGCCGGAATGGTTTTCCGCAACAAGGAATAGCCGTTGGAATGAAACCCCGAAGAGGCCAGCCCGATCAGCGTATCGCCCGCTTTGACGGTACGGCCGTCAATCAGATCAGCGGTCATGACCTCCCCCACAGCAAAGCCGGCCAGATCATATTCGCCGTTGCTGTACATGCCGGGCATTTCTGCGGTTTCGCCGCCGATCAGGGCCGCCTCGCTCTGGCGGCAGCCCTCGGCAACGCCACTGATAATCTGCTCTGACACTGCAACATCCAGCATGCCCGTCGCCAGATAATCCATAAAGAACAAAGGCTTTGCCCCGGTGCACAGAATATCATTAACGCACATGGCGACCAGATCAATGCCGATGCTGTCATGAATATTCAGCTGCTGGGCGATTTTAAGCTTGGTGCCCACGCCATCGGTACCGGCGGCGAGCAATTTGTCCTCGGTAATTTTATACAGGCAGGCAAAACCGCCAACGCCGGAGACAACACGATCGCCATAAGTCGCTTTGACCTTGTCCTTGATACTGTCGACAAAGGCATCACCCTTTTCAACATCAACCCCGGCGTCTTTATACAGATTTTGTCCTGACATATTTATTATCCTTTTAATGGCGGAAATGGCGGCGACCGGTAAAGCTCATGGCGATATTATGCGTATCACAGGCGGCAATGACCTGATCATCCTTGATACTGCCGCCCGGCTGGATGATAAATTTAATCCCCGCGCCGGCGGCAATTTCTATGTTATCGGCAAAGGGGAAAAACGCATCTGAAATCAGCACAACATCGGATAGGTCTTCATGCCCGTTATCGCGGGCTTTATCCACCGCCTGATGCAGGCTGATCAAACGGTTGGGATTGCCCATCCCGGCCCCGATCAGGGCCATACCGTTATCGGTTTGTTTGACAAGGCCAATGGCGTTGCTTTTTAAATGCTTGCCGACCATCGTGCCAAAACGGGCCAGTGCCAGCTTGTCTTCGGAAAACACCGCCTTGGTAACTGTTTGAAAATCGCTATCAACGCCGTTATCTTCATCCTGTACCAGCCAGCCGCCGGAAATGGAGCGGATCACCGGTGCCTCTTCCTGCCCGTTATAAACCGGATGCCGCAGCAGACGCAGATTTTTCTTTTTAGAAAACAAGGCCAGCGCTGTCGGGTCAAAATCAGGGGCAATAATCACCTCGACAAATTTATCACTGAGCCATTCGGCAACAGCTTTATCAACCCGTTTATTAAAACAGATGATACTGCCAAAGCTGCTGACCGGATCCCCGGCCCAAGCCTGCTTTAACGCCGTGACCGCATCAATCGCTGTCGCCGCGCCGCAGGGGTTCAAATGTTTAATTACCGTGACAGCCGCCTGATCACTGATCGTGTTCAGATCACCATTACTGCGCCACGCCGCATCGGCATCAAGATAATTGTTATACGATAAAGCCTTACCCTGAATAAACTCAGCGCTGGCCAAGCCTTTTTGCATCGGGTCACGATACAGCCAGGCGCGCTGATGGGGGTTTTCGCCATAGCGCAGGGCGGTTGCCGTTTCAGGCGACAAGACCGGGCTGACCGGAAAGATATCCATTTCCTGTTCGATCTGATTGGCAATCACCGCATCATAACGGGCGGTATGGCGGAAGGCGGCCAGAGCAAAATTCTGCCGGGTGGTTAAATCACTCTCGGCATTGTTGTTTGTAAACCCCTCCATCAAGACATCATACTGGTCGGGATCGGTGCAAATGCAGACAAAGTTAAAATTCTTGGCCGCGGCGCGCACCATGGTCGGGCCGCCGATATCAATATGCTCGATCAAGTCATCCATTTCATGGTCACGTCTGGCGACCTCCTCGAACGGATAAAGATTACAGATGACAAGATCAATCGGCGCGATGCCCAGATCCGCGGCCTGTTTTTGATCATCGGCATTCTCGCGGCGATACAACAAAGCACTGGCCACCGGAAAACTGATGGTTTTCATCCGCCCGCCGAAGGCTTCGGGATTACCGGTGACCTGTTCAATCGGCGTGCAGGCAATCTGCCGGTCTTCCAGATATTTGCGTGTCCCGCCCGAGGATATGATCTCAACCCCGCAATCCTGCAATCGTCTGCCGATCTTATCAAGACCGGTTTTATCGCTGACGCTGATCAGTGCGCGTTTGATGGCATATTTATCCTGCATAATAGTGCTGTCCTTCCTCTTCAGATTGATCCTCTTCCTGCCCGCCAAGATAGCGCAGGATATTCCGAAACAGGAAATACCCCTGCCCCCAGCCTTGCGGATCGGCGTGCATATTGCGATAAGTGGCATTGTATAAGAAGGCCTCTGGATGCGGCATCATGCCCAGCACCAGACCTGACGGGTCGCATAAACCGGCCATGTTTTTATAGGAACCGTTAATGTCATCCTGATAATAAAACGGGATCTGGCCATTGTCTGAAAGCTGCCGGTAAAGTGCGTCTTCCGCCCCCGGTTTTAAAACCAGACGCCCTTCGCCATGGCGGACCGGCAATTCGATCACCGGCGACAGATTTTTAACCCAGGGAGAAAGGCAATCCGCCGCTGTTTCCAGTTTTACCCAGCGGTCAATAAAATGGCCGTCTGTATTGGCAGTCAATGTTGCCTTGCGGGTCTGATCCGGGAACGGCAGCAGGCCCAGTTTTACCAGCACCTGAAACCCGTTACAAATGCCGATCACCGGCTTTCCGGCGGCAACAAAGTCTTTGAACGCATCGGCAAGCTGATAGCGTATCTTTAAAGCCAGCAATTGCCCGCTGCCCAGTTCATCGCCAAAGGAAAAACCACCCGGCAGGGCAAGGCCATCGTAACGGCCCAGATTTTTTGGTGTTTCAATAAGCTCATTGATATGAACAATATCAGCCTTGCCCCCCGCGGCGGTAAAGGCGGCGGCGGTTTCACGTTCGCAATTAATACCATCACCGGCCAAGATTAAAAACTTTGGTGCCGTTCCGGTTATATTTATAACGCTGTTTTCCATGTTTGAACCATGTCCTCCAAGGGTAAATTGATATCATCCATCTGCAATGCCAGGTCATCACTGACCACGCCAATGCGGCGGGGCGGCAGATCCTTGAACATATTTTCAAATTTTTCGCGGTTTTTAGGGTCAATCGAGACCACAAACCGGCCCGGGCCTTCGTTAAATAAAACATCGATATCAGGCTTGATATCCAATACCGCGCCCAGGCGGCCACCGATCATAGATTCCGCCACCGCCAGCAACATACCACCATCAGAGACATCATGGCCGGACCGCAACAGCCCTGCCTGACAGGCCTTATAGTATATCTGATACAGCTGATGATTTTCAGCCGGATTGATTTTGGGCAGGCGGCTGCCTTGGCAATTATACAGCGCAGCAAATTCCGATCCCAGCAGACCGGTGTTTTCAGATCCAAGCACATAGATCAAATCACCCGCCTGTTTAAAACCGCTGCTCACCGTTTTACCAACCACGGCCTTGGCCATCGCCGTAATCAGCAAGGTCGGCGGTACGCTGATCATAATTTCATCGCCGCCGCGGTTCCGGCCCCGGTAATCATTCTTCATACTGTCCTTACCACTGACCATCGGCGTGCCATAGGCCAGGCTGGCATCATAAAGCCCCTTACAGCTGCGGACCAATTGGCCGAGTTTATAGGCCCCATCAGGGGTGCGCGCCGACTGGACCGGGTCGGGCCAACAGAAATTATCAAGAATACAGCATTGGTCAACATCACCGCCGCTGACCACCACATTACGAAGCGCCTCATCCAGCGCAAACTGCGCCATCACATAAGGATCATAAAAGGAAACCCGCGGCGCCAGACCACAGCCAACGGCAATGGCTCCGCTTTCTTCGCCGCCATGAGGGTAGAGCCAGATCACACCGCTATCAGACGGGCCGTCGTCCTCGACGCCATTAAACGGTTTGATCATGGTGGCCGCCTGCACTTCGTGATCATACCGGCGGACCCATTTTTCTTTGGAGGCGATATTCGGCGCGGCCAGTAATTTATGTACGGCCTGTTCAACAAAGCTCTGATCAATATTGACCGGCACAGATTGGCGGACATCTGGAAGGGCAGCACCCTGATGCCAGTTTTTACGGGCGCGCGGGCCGTCCCATTCAGCCTGTAACCCGGGATGAACGGCCTGGAGCTGTTAAAGCAGGT
>JBNJDW010000012.1:0-18317 GCA_051745265.1 Pseudomonadota bacterium | reverse complement strand
GGTTATGTAATCGGCGCGTTTCAGGACATCTTCCAGTTCCACTTTTTCAACGCCCAACTCCTGCGCCCGTTCCTCATTGAGATACGGATCATAGGCAATGACTTTCATTTTAACGCCAAGGGCGCGGTCGGCGACAATGGCGCCAATATTACCGCAACCGATAATACCCAGAGTTTTGCGGTACAGTTCCTGGCCCATAAAGCCGGATTTCTCCCATTTACCCTGATGGGTCGATTCATTGGCCTGCGGGATCTGGCGGGCCAGGGCAAACATCATGGCAATGGCATGTTCAGCTGTGGTGATGGAATTTCCAAAAGGCGTGTTCATGACCACGATGCCGCGTTGGGTGGCGGCCTGACGGTCAATGTTATCAACACCGATACCGGCCCTGCCGATGACTTTCAGATTTTGCGCGGCCTCCAGCAGCTCGCGCGTCACCGTGGTTGAGGAGCGAATGGCAAGTCCATCATACTCACCGATAATTTCAGCCAGCTCTGCCGGGCTGAGACCCGGTTTGTAATCGATATCCACGCCGCGCGATTTAAAAGTCTGCTCCGCCAGCGGACTCATTTTATCGCTGATTAATACTTTTACCATTTTACACACACTCCTCTGTTTTAATGATCAGGCGGCTTTGGCCTGATAATTCTGTTTTACCTGTTGATACGCCCAGTCAAGCCATGGCAAAAGCGTCTGAATATCGGCGGCCTCTACCGTTGAGCCGCCCCAGATCCGAAAGCCCGGTACGGCATCACGGTGGTTGGCAAAATCATACCCGGCGCCTTCGTTTTCAACCAGCGTGACGACATCTTTGATAAACGGCCACAGCTTGTCTTCGGGTTGATCCAAAAACCACGGATCATTGATTTCAAGCGTGATTGAGGTTGAGGCCCGCGCGGCGGGATCCTTGACCAGAAAATCAATCCAGTCACTTTTTTCGACCCAATCTGCGATAACCTCTAGGTTTTGACGGCTGCGGTCGATCATGCCGTTAAGCCCGCCGACGCTTTCGGCCCATTTCAGGGCGTCAATGCAGTCTTCGACCGCCAGCATGGAAGGCGTATTAATCGTCTTACCAATAAACGGATCCATATTCAGCTTACCGCCTTTGGTCAGGCGAAGGATTTTTGGGATCGGCCATGTCGGTGTATAGCTTTCAAGCCGTTCAATCGCCCGTGGAGAGAGCGCGATCATACCGTGCGCCGCCTCACTGCCCAGAACTTTCTGCCATGACCAGGTAATGACATCCAGCTTGTCTACAGGAATATCCATGGCGAAAATGGCTGATGTCGCATCGCAAATGGTCAGCCCCTTGCGGTCCTGTTTTATCCAATCCCCGTTGGGAATGGCGGCCCCGGCAGTGGTCCCGTTCCAGGTAAAGACCACATCGCGATCCGTGTCTAACTGTGACAGGTCGGGCAGCTCGCCAAATACGGCCGGTTCAAATTTACGGACATCCTCCAGCTTTAACTGTTGAAGGATATCGCCGATCCAGATTTTGCCAAAGACTTCCCAGCCGACAACATCAACGCCTTTAGGGCCAAGCAGATTCCACAGTGCCATTTCCATGGCGCCGGTATCAGAACCGGGAACAATCGCCAGCTCGTAACCTTCAGGCAGGTCCAGAAGATCGCGGGACCGTTCAATAACTTCATTTAAACGGGCAACGGCGACTTTGGCGCGGTGCGAACGGCCTGTCAATACATTGGCAAGAGCGGTTTCAGCTGACCAGCCGGGGCGTTTTGCGCAAGGACCCGAAGAAAAGCAGGGGTTTACAGGTTTGGTTTCTGGTTTTGGATAAAGCGCCATGGGAATCACCGTTTATGTCGTTGCAATGTTATCGGAGTCGTATGATAGTAAGTATATATTGACCGTCAACGCCTGAATCATGGGAAATGCCAAATGCCTTCAAAAATAATTTGCGTCGCAAAACATAACCGAAAAGCAGATGTGGCCATGACCGATGAGATGAGCTGTCAAATCAGTGACGTCAGCTTCAGTGCGAATGAACGGGCCTTGATTGTCCAGTCACCGCAGCCGGTGGCGCAGGTGCGCAGCAGCCTGCCGGCTGACCGGCATGACATGGATGTCTTTGTGATTGATACCACAGCGCCGCCGCCCAGAGTTCTTCTGGCCGACATGGATTCAACGATTATTGAAAGCGAGACTTTGGACGATCTGGCCGCCCATTTTGGCATTGCCGGGCCAATTGCCGCCATTACCGAGCGCGCCATGCGTGGTGAGCTGGATTTTGGCGAGGCTTTGACCGAACGGGTGGCCATGCTGGAAGGCTTGCCGGAGTCGGCGATAACAGAGCTGTTACCCAAACTGGAAATCTCGCATGGCGCGGCGGAGCTGATCGCGGCCTGCAAAGCCAAAGACATGACCTGTGTATTGATTTCAGGTGGTTTTACCCATGTGACCGGCTATGTCGCTGACAAGCTGGGATTTGATGCCCATCACGGTAATGAATTTGTCATTACCAAAGAAAAGCTGACCGGAGAGGTCAAACAACCGATCCAGGATAAGGATGCCAAGCTGAAAATGCTCAACAGTCTTGTTTCTGATCTGGACATCACATCATCAGAGGTTATAGCCGTCGGGGATGGTGCCAATGATATTCCGATGTTGCAGGCCGTAGGCTACGGGGTGGCCTATCATGCAAAACCGAAAGTGATTGAGGCCACGGATCTGCATATTATTCATACAGATTTAAGCGCGCTTATATACTTGCTGTAACGGTTCAGGACAGATTTATCGGCTGGCCGCGTTTTCGGCGTTAAAGCGGCCAAGATTACCGACCAATTGCTGCAGAAAGGTAAATTCCTTACCGGCTGTATCTGTTTTACGATGTGAAAAATCGATATCACGGGCGTCTTCGGGATCCAGCTCTGCGATATTGCTGACAACGCCGGTATCGTCAAAATCAACCTGAACCAGACGGCTTTCTACGACTTCATGTTTGAAGACACCCATGGTTTCCGTCTGATGCCCGGCATAATACCAGGTTTTTTCCTGTTCAAACGGGGCAACCACAGTGGGTGGGCCCAGGATGCTGCTGACATCATACTGGGTTGAAACATTCGGCTGTATCCGTTCCAGCTTGCTATCCGGTACCAGATTGCCGCGTGTGTGCACAGCGGCCGTACAGCCGCCCAGCATAATGGCGAGAATAAAAACAGTTATAAGTCTTTTTGCCGGCAGGTTCATTGTTTATCCTTGTCACGAAAGCCTTGTATGACATAGTGTATAGCTGATTATCGTTATTTCTACAAGAAGGGAACGTCATGTCGGGTACCGCAGTTATTTATGATACAGAATTCACCACTTGGGAAGGGGCCATGGATTCTGGCTGGGCAGAAGACTGGCAGGAACGGGAACTGGTGCAGATTGGAGCGATCCGTGTCGATATCGAAAGCCTTGAAATAATGGACCGTTTTGATGAAATTCTGCGCCCGGTGATTAATCCGGTATTGTCTGATTTTTTTATAGAGCTGACAGGCATTACCAATGAAGATGTTGCTGAAAAGGGCTTAGAGTTTCCGGTCGCTTTTGAAAAATTTATTGATTTTGTAAAAGACGATACAATATATGCCTATGGCAAGGATGCCGAAGTTCTTAATCTGAACTGCGAATTGCACAAGCGTGAAGATTGGGTCGATTATCTGAAATCCGATTCTGTTTTGCCGTATTTTGAGGGGCATGGCGTTGATCCCAGCAAAATCAATTCAGGTAAGCTTGCCGATTATTTTGGCGTTGATATTGAAATTCGCGAGCATAATGCCATGGATGATGTCTATTCAATTCATGCTGCGCTGAAGCATTTAAAAGCGCAAGGCCATAAGATTCCGTTCGAAGCCTAAAGGGAGGGAAACCGCATGACCAGTAAGGATACGGCACCACAGCCGGGTAAGCATGAATTTTCAAGGCTGGTAAGTTTTTCCGATATTTCTGAAAAACAGCCGATGCATAAATCGATTACGGCAAAGCCGGAAGAATGCAAGGCACTGGCCGAAAGGTTTGAGATTCTGGAGTTATCAAATCTGACAGCAGATCTGTCCTTAAAACGCCGTATGGCCGGACATATGGTTCAGGTTACCGGAACGTTTACGGTTGATGTGGTTCAGGAATGTGTTGTGACTCTGGATCCGGTTTCTGATCATATCGAAAGTGAATTTGAAGCGTTCCTGACAGATATCCGGCCGCCGGTGCCGCTGGCCGGTGAAGTCGAAGTGGTGCCGGAAAAGGATGCGCCTGAATTTGTCGAAAACGGGATTATAGATACAGGCGAGCTGGTGGCTCAGCATATTGCGCTCGAACTTGACCCTTACCCGCGGATTGAAGGCGCTTCGCATGATATAACCGATGAAGAAATGCCGCCGGATGAAGAGAAAACACACCGGCCTTTTGAAGCGCTGGCCAAGCTGAAAAAAGATTAAACAGAGAAAAACCTTGTTTTCGGGCGAGAAAGCAGGTAAAACCTCTTGAAACGGGTCATGAATTCGGTTATGTATATCCCGGATTTAAATTACTTTACAAAGAACAGGTGTTACAATGGCAGTTCCGAAGAAGAAAACATCGAAGTCAAAGCGTGATATGCGTCGTTCGCACCATGCCCTGGCTGCTCCGGCTTATGCCGAAGACAAACACACAGGCGAATTCGTACGCCCACACCATGTCGACCTGAAAACAGGTATGTACCGTGGTAAACAGGTTATCGAAATTAAAGACTGATTATTCGTCTTGATGTTATGGGGCAGTGTGATTTTTCCACTGCCTTTTTCATGTCTTAAGTTCATATATTATAATGCGGAGCCAAAATTTGACCGGCGATCTGACGATATCTCTGGACGCTATGGGCGGTGATGCCGCGCCGGGGATGGTTGTTGCAGGCGCGGCGCTGGCTTTGACGCGGCGGAAAAACGTTCGTTTCCTGTTTTGCGGGGATGAGGCGCAGATCCGTCCACTGGTCGATCAGTATCCCAAACTGGCTGAACGCTGCGAAATCATCCATACGCCTGATGTTATCCCCAATGATATGAAGGCCGCGGTCGCTTTGCGACAGGGCCGGAATTCCAGTATGCGTCTGGCGATTAATGCCGTTGCGGAAGGGCAGGCTGATGCCGTGATCTCTGCCGGTAATACCGGTGCATTGATGGCAACCGCAAAATTTGTTTTAAAAACACTGCCGGGCATTACCCGCCCTGCCATTGCCTCGGTTTTTCCAACCATGAAAAAAGGTAAAGGCACGGTCGTTCTTGATCTGGGCGCCAATTTGGAAACCACGGCCCGCAGCCTTGTTGAATTTGCGATTCTGGGTTCGGTTTATGCCCGCGATATTGTCGGCATTGAAAATCCGAAAGTCGGTTTGCTGAATGTTGGTTCAGAAGACATGAAGGGACCGGAATCGATCCGTGATGCCGCCCGGATTTTAACAGAACATCTGGTTAATGCTGACTATACAGGTTTTGCTGAAGGCACCGATTTAAACCGCGGTATTTTGGATGTGATTGTAACGGACGGCTTTACCGGTAATGTGGCTTTAAAGGCATCAGAAGGTACAGCCAAGCTGATTGCGTATATGATGCGGGACTCGATTAAATCGACTCCACTGTCTTATCTGGGCTATCCCTTTATGATGCTGGCGATGAAAAAGCTAAAAGCCCGCATTGATCCGCGCCTGTATAACGGTGGGATGTTTATGGGGTTGCAGGGGTTATGTGTCAAAAGCCATGGCGGTACGGATGAAATTGGCTTTGCCAATGCGATCAAGGTCGCCTGTGATCTTGCCGCAAACGACTTTAATGAAAGCGTTGCGGCGGCATTGACGAAGATTGATATCGAACAGATTACCAAACCCCGGGAAGAGGTGGCTTGATGTTTCGCTCTCACCTTATCTCTGCCGGACACTATCTACCAGAAAAATGCTTTAAAAACAGCGATCTTGAGAAATTTGTCGATACATCAGATGAATGGATTCGCAAGCGTACAGGTATTACCCAGCGCTATATTGCGGGCGATCATGAAAAGACTTCGGACCTTGCCATTGCGGCGGCGAATATGGCGCTGGAAAAAGCGGGTCTTGAAGGGCGCGATATTGATGCCGTAATTGTGGCAACGACAACGCCGGACCAGACTTTCCCGGCCACCGCGGTTATTGTTCAGGATAAAATAGGTATGGGCGATCACGGATTCGCCTTTGATGTGCAGGCGGTATGTTCCGGTTTTGTCTATGCCTTGTCGGTGGCTGATAATTTTATCAAGGCCGGACAGGTCAAAAGAGTTCTGGTGATTGGCGCTGAGAAGTTTACCAACCTGCTTGACTGGGATGACCGGACGACCTGCGTGTTGTTTGGCGATGGTGCGGGGGCGGTGATTCTCGAATCATCTGAGGATGACAGCCGCGGTATTCTTTCAACACATCTTCATTCGGAAGGCGCGCATCGTGACTTGCTTTATGTTGATGGCGGGCCGGGCGATACCAAAACCACGGGATATGTCAGGATGAACGGCAAGGAGGTCTTTCGCCATGCCGTTGCCCGTATGAGCGAGGTTGTGACAGAGGCGCTTGAGCAGAACAACCTGACCGCAGACGCCATTGACTGGCTGGTCCCGCATCAGGCCAATAAACGGATTATTGACAGCACGGCCAAGAAACTCAACCTGCCTGCTGAGAAAGTGATTCTTACCGTTGGAGAGCATGGTAATACCTCGGCAGCCTCTATTCCGCTTGCTTTCTCGATCGGCGTTAATGATGGCCGAATCAAGGCGGGGGATCTGGTGCTGATGGAAGCCATGGGTGGTGGATTAACCTGGGGCGCAGCCTTACTCAGACTCTGATTCTGTGCATATTCTTCAAAATAAATTTATATTTTTTTATCGGAGAAATCTTATGTTTTCCCCGCCGTGTTTTGTTAAGTGCTGTGCATTGTAATTGCAGGCCTTTTGCCGAAAATACCGGATTCGTTGCAGTGCATAAGGGTGCTTTCTTAAGGTAAAACTTTAAGACAAAATTAACTTTGACGGCTTAAAACACACCTTTCCTGCGCTCTTAAATATTGACGCGAACGTACTGAAACGATAACCTAAATAGATCAAACAAAGAGGTGAATAATGAACAATACGATTACCCGCTCAGACCTTGGGAAAGCTGTCTATCAGGCCGTTGGATTGTCGCAAAGCGAATCCACGCAACTGGTTGAACAGGTCCTTGACGAAGTTTCCAATGTATTGGTCTCTGGTGAAATCGTAAAAATCTCCTCTTTCGGAACACTGGCTGTTCGTAAAAAATCTGAACGCATCGGACGTAACCCCAAGACCGGCGAAGAAGTGCCGATCACGCCGCGCCGGGTTCTGACTTTCAGACCGAGTAATGTGTTGAAGGATCGGATCGATCAGGGCGTTAAATCAAGAGCTTAAGGGCTTGGGTTAAAGTCTGGTTTTAGGCATTTTGCGCCTATTCGTTTGGCAATTTTAAAATAAGGAATATAGAATCAATGCATTCACATAATGTAAACACATCCAAAGCGACGTCTTCTATCTCGAATAAATCAGCTGCGGCGTTCCGCACGATCAGTGAAGTTGCTAATGAACTGGATGTCCAACAGCATGTTCTCCGTTTCTGGGAAACAAAATTCTCACAGGTGAAACCAATGAAACGCGGTGGTGGCCGCCGTTATTACCGTCCCGAAGATGTGGAGCTTCTAAAAGCGATTCACAATCTGTTATATGAACAAGGCTATACAATTAAGGGCGTCCAAAAACTCCTGTCCGGTTCAAAGAACAAGGTTCTTGAAAAGCTGAACAGCATGGAAGCCAATGAGCCGATTCTAAAATCCGATGTTAAAAAAGCCAATGGCAAAACCAATGGGGCTTCAAAAACAGAAGAACCGGCAGAGGCTTCTAAACCAATGGTCAAACCGGAACATCGCGGTGAATTGCAGTCCATGCTCGAGGAACTAAAATCTCTTCGCTCTATGCTGCATGCGTAAGGATTGAATAAAACTTGATTTTTTATAAAGGCGTAGGTAGAAATACTTACGCCTTTTTATTTATTGATCTGGCGCATGTCGGAACGTAGCGCAGCCTGGTAGCGCACTTGCATGGGGCGCAAGAGGTCGGAGGTTCAAATCCTCTCGTTCCGACCATTTTTCTTTCAGGTTTGACGTTTTTTTTGCTGAGGGCGGTTTTACGATTCGTTGTCTTGCTGACAGCTGAAAGACAGACATGGTCTAAAAACAGCGCCTTAAAATACGGTAATATAATACCCTTATTTTAAGCTATTGATTTTTATATAATTTTTTCGACTTGATCGATGCTTTTATGCTTGACGGTGATAGCAGATTCGCGGTACAAACAGCGCAAATGAAATGGTGCCGGAACAGGGTGTTGCGGCGGAACTGTAATAATAAGGAAAAATCGCTATGAAAACCTTTTCCCTGAAACCTGCCGAGGTTGAAAAGAAATGGTATGTGGTTGACGCTGAAGGCGTTGTTCTGGGTCGTTTGGCCAGTCAGATCGCCCTTCGCCTGCGCGGCAAGCATAAACCTGAATATACACCGCATGTTGATTGCGGCGACAATATCATTGTTATCAATGCTGATAAGGTCAAGCTGACCGGTAAGAAACATGACGATGATCTGTTTTACTGGCACACCGGCTATCCTGGTGGGATCAAACACCGCAGCAAGGGCCAGATCCTTGAAGGTGCGCATCCTGAACGCGTTGTTTACAAAGCGGTTGAACGTATGCTGCCGAAAGACAGCCCGCTGGCACGCCGTCAGATGACAAATTTCCGCGTTTTTGCCGGGACCGAACACGGCCATGAAGCGCAAAAACCAGAGGTTCTGGACATTGCTGCTTTGAACCCGAAGAATAAACGATAGACCCGAGGATTATTATGGCTGAAGATAAAGATAAAAAATCACTGGCTGACTTGAAATCGGCTGTTACTGAAAATGAAGCTGGTTCTGCTGAAAGCAAAGCCGCTCCTGCAAAGGACGCAGAAGCAACGGAAGACACTGTTGTTAAAATTGCTGAGCCGAAAATTGATGCACAGGGTCGCGCTTATGGTACAGGTCGCCGCAAAAGCGATTGTGTTGCCCGCGTCTGGATCAAACCAGGTTCCGGTAAGATTACTGTTAACAAAAAAGATATCGAGCATTACTTTGCCCGTCCAACCCAACGGTTGATTTTGAAGCAGCCTTTGGAGCTGGTTGACCGCGCATCACAGTTTGACGTGATTTGTACGGTTTCCGGCGGTGGATTGTCCGGTCAGGCCGGTGCGGTTCGTCTGGGTATTGCCCGTGCCTTGATCAATTACGAGCCCGAATTGCGCCCGCAGTTGAAGCAGGCCGGTATGCTGACACGTGATAGCCGCGTTGTTGAACGTAAGAAATACGGTCGCGCCAAGGCCCGTCGTTCTTACCAGTGGGCTAAACGTTAAAGATAAGCCCGAGTGCCAAAGCACAAAGGCATATGTTTTACGAAAGGCGTCCGGTTTTCCGGGCGCCTTTTGTTTTTATGCAGAGCTGTTATAATAAACGGGTTAATTTTTAAGGAATCATTATGCCGTTTTGGTCTTATAAAAATGAGCGCCCCAAACTCGGATCGCATGTCTTTGTCGCGCCTACGGCGGCGCTGATTGGGGATGTGGTGATTGGTGATGACAGTTCTGTCTGGTTCGGCTGTACGCTGCGCGGCGATGTAAATAATATCATTATCGGCAAGCGCAGCAATATTCAGGATGGTACGGTTATTCATGTGTCATCCACCGGTCAGGGGACCTATATTGGCGATGATGTGACTGTGGGCCATCAGGCCTTGCTCCACGCCTGTACGGTCGAAGGTGAGTGTTTTATCGGTATGCAGGCCTGTTTGATGGATGATGTTTTTGTCGAAACCGGTGCTATGATTGCCGCGGGGGCGTTGGTGACACCGGGTAAACGGATTCCGTCCGGTGAATTATGGGCCGGACGTCCGGCCAAGAAAATGCGTGATCTGACGGCAGAAGAAAGCGCCCATATCACATATTCAGCCGGACACTATGTCAGATTAGCTGATGAATATTTTGGTAAATGTGATATAAATACAGCAGAAAATTAAATAAAACGGTAGTGGATAGTTCAGATGAAAAAAATGGTAGTTAAATTCGTCTCTTTAGGTTTTCTGATTATTATTGGCGGCGGATTGTCGGCGTGTCAAAGCATGCCGAATGTTGATTCCAGCAGCCGGGCAGAGGCACCGCAGCATAAAGATGCGCAGGTGGAAAAGGCAGAAGAACCAAAATCAACACCGATACATGAAATGGCAGAGCAATATGGCGATGCCCCCATCGCCGGTGTTATGCCATCCCGTCTAGTCTGGGATGACTGGCAGGATGAAATCTCCGCGGCCTCAAGAATTGATACTGCCGGGGATGCATCATCTGTGCCTGAGCCGATGTTCCAGTCTTTTAATCAATCATCAGGCAATGACCGGCATATGCAAATCAATGATTCTGTCACGGTTTATCCGCTGGATGGATCTTTTTCTGAATATGAACCTGTCAGACAAGGCGATTTCTGGGAATATATGACGGTTGATTCCCAGGGTGTTACGGTCGAGAGAATGGGGCCTGAATCCGCAGACGCAAGCACATATCAAGACAGTGATGAACCTGTTATTTATTTCAACCATGGGTCATCGCGGCTTTCCCCTGCGGATAAAAAGAAAATTAAAGCGGTCGTGAATGATACTAAAAACCGCAACAATTATCTGATACGGGTTACCGGATATGCCAGCCGCCCGGTATTAAATGCCTCGACAGAAATTGAACGTCAAATCATTAATCTTAAAATGGGTAGTAAACGGGCGATTGCTGTATCTTCTGAATTATTACAGTCCGATATTCCGGCAGCGAATATTCAGACCATTACCCGGGGCGCGGCCTTTGCCAAAGACGATGACCCTGAGGATCGTCGGGCTACTATCGAAATCTTAAGTCGCTAAATAATTAAAAAAAACAGGGGGCATGACGGTTATGACCTGTCTGTCCCCCTGTTTACATTTGGAGAAAAAACTGTTTTAGGCCGCTTGCCGTTCATGCTTGCCTTCAGCAAATTCTTCGATAGCTTTACGGCAAAAAGCGTCCAGATCGTCTGGCTTACGACTGGTCGTCAGGCCTTGATCAACCTGAACGTCCTCATCAACCCAGATGCCACCGGCATTGCTGATATCTGTTTTCAGGCTTGGCCATGAGGTTACGGTCCGGCCTTTTAAAACATCGGCTTCGACCAGAACCCAAGGACCATGGCATATCGCGGCCACCGGCTTTTTTTGTTCAAAGAAATCACGGACAAAAGAAACAGCGTCTTTATTCATACGCAGTGTATCCGGATTCTGCACGCCGCCGGGCAGGACAAGGCCATCATAGTCAGCCGCCTTAACCGCATCTACAGTCTGGTCGACCGTAAATGTATCGGCCTTTTCATCATGGTTCATGCCTTGAATTTTGCCGTTTTCCAGAGAAACGAGTTCTACAGTAGCGCCGGCATTTTTGATTTCTTCCCATGGCTTGGTCAGTTCAATTTGCTCAACGCCATCGGTGGCGAGAAATGCGATTTTCTTTCCATGAAGTTTTGTAGGCATTTGTATTTCCTTTCTGTTTGGTTTTAAATTCAGGCCGCTTTCTTTTTGTGCCATTTGTTGTCTTTATCGTCTTTGGTGTATTTTTGCTTTACAGCGCTCCAGGCAACTTTATGGGCTGTTTCCTCCCGATCCGCATCACCACGGCGCTCGCTGGGGTTTTTATACTCCTGCCAGGCACTGTTATAGGCTTCGCGGTAAATATCCTGAGCATGATCAGGCAGGTTGTCCTTTACCTGAACGGGCAAATCATTGTTACTTTTATATGGCATTGCCATCCTCCTGTTAGGGTGACTACTGTTTTACCAACGCCGTCTGTTTCGTTAAGTTCCAGTATTGTTATCAGGGGTTGAAAGCCCGGGCGGGGGATATAGATAAAGCAGGATTAATGGAGCTCAGCCAATGGAATGGTCGATAGATTTTCAAATTGTATCTTTTGCAGAGGTCTGCCTGCGTGTGGCACTGGCCTGTGTGTTTGGCTTTATTCTGGGGATGGAGCGGACGATCCACCAAAAACCATTGGGCTATCGGGTTTATATAATTGTCAGTGTGATTACCTGTTTGATCGCCATTATGGGGCTGGAGCTTAATGAAACACTGCAGACAATATCGGATAATATTACACTGGATCTGGGTAAGATTATTTCCGGCATCCTAATGGGGATTGGCTTTATCGGGGCCGGTGCCTTTATGCAACAGCGCGAAGACCACCTTGTCGGCTCGACCACAGGGGCCTGTATATGGGCGTCGGGCGGTTTGGGGCTCTTGCTTGGCTTTGGGTTCTATTTTATGGCCCTGATCGGCATGGCTGTTATTGTCTTTGTCTTGCTCGGTCTTAACAAAATACTGGAGCCGTTTATGAAAGACAAGCGTATGGATAATGATTGATCAGTCGTTTCTGACCTGTTCCAGTATATAGCAGCGCAGGGCACTTGACAGATTTCCGGGGTTCTCGGTATCGATTTTTGTAATCACAGCATTGACCGAACATTTCTGGCTTTTGGCGATGTCCTTTAAGGCCAGCCAAAAGGGTTCTTCCAGACTGATGCTGGTCGCATGGCCTGAAATTGTTACCGAGTGTTTTATAATGCGGATTTCTGTCCCCGTATCTTCCGTCACTTTTTATGCCTGCGGTCCGATCATGGTTTCAGGTTTAACCCATTCATCAAACTGTTCCTCGGTCAACAGGCCAAGATCAAGCGCCGCTGTTTTTAAGGTGGTACCCTCCTGATAGGCCTTTTTGGCAATTTTGGCCGCATTATCATAGCCGATATGCGGGTTCAATGAGGTGACCAGCATCAAACTGCCAAACAGATTGTCACGGATATTGTCTTCGTTGGCTTCAATACCAATCACACAATTATCGGTAAAGCTGCGCGCACCATCGGCCAAAAGCTTGATCGATTGAAGCAGGTTATAAATCATTACCGGTTTAAAGACGTTCAATTCAAAATGTCCATTGCTACCCGCAACACTGATGGTGGTATGGTTGCCCATGACCTGGGTTGCGACCATTGTCAGCGCTTCCGACTGGGTCGGGTTGACCTTGCCGGGCATAATGGATGAACCGGGTTCATTGGCAGGCAGGGTAATTTCACCGATACCGCAGCGCGGGCCGGAACCAAGCAACCGAATATCATTGGCAATCTTCATCAGTGAACAGGCGATCGTATTCATAACGCCGGACATTTCAACAATCGCGTCATGGGCGGCCAGGGCCTCGAATTTATTGGGCGCGGTGACAAAGGGAAGACCGGTAATATCGGCGGTTTTTTCGGCAAATTTCTCGGCAAAGCCCTGTTTTGAATTAATGCCGGTGCCGACCGCTGTGCCGCCCTGGGCCAGCTCCATAATACGGGGCAGCGCGGCTTTAACCCGCTCAATGCCCATGGCAATCTGATGGGTGTAACCGGAAAATTCCTGCCCCAAAGTGACCGGGGTTGCATCCTGTAAATGCGTGCGGCCGATTTTAATGATGTCCTGGAATTCATCAGATTTACTTTTCAGCGCATGGTGAAGATGCTCCAGCGCCGGAATAAGCTCGTGGTATAATTGTTCTCCGGCAGCGATATGCATGGCGGCCGGAAAAGTGTCATTTGACGACTGGCCGCGGTTGCAGTGATCATTGGGATGGACCGGCGTTTTGCTGCCAATGTCACCGCCCAGCATTTCGATGGCACGGTTCGACAGGACTTCGTTGGCATTCATATTGGTCTGGGTGCCCGAGCCTGTTTGCCAGACCACCAGCGGAAAGTGATCAAAAAGGGCGCCGTCAATGATTTCATCAGCCGCATCAGCAATGGCCGCGGCGATTTTGCCATCAAGTTCACCCATGTCCATATTGGTCAGTGCTGCGGCCTTTTTTTGAATACCGAGCGCCCGGATCAGGGCCGGAGGCATTTTTTCACCACCGATTTTAAAATTCTGCAGGCTGCGCTGTGTCTGTGCGCCCCAGTATTTATCCGCAGGCACTTCAACGGGGCCAAGGGAATCTGTTTCGGTACGTGTATCGCTCATCTCTTGTGGTCTCCTATGACGCTTCTTTTATTTCCAGTTGGATATCCAGTTTCAGACCGTCCTGATCTGTTTCGTTTCCGGCGACATCATAGCCGATATTCTCTGCCAGTGTGGCCGAAGCGATCAGGGGTTCGAGGGCCTTAATATCCGATTTCAGATCATCATTGGCAATGTCGAGCGTCAGTGTTTTAATACGCTGATTTTGCGATACTTTTGCTTGTGTGCGTAGGGCCCGAACGGCATGCAGGATATTCAGCACCAGTTTTAACTGGGCTTCGGCCTTTTCATCAATTGCCGATTCATCAAATTCCGGCCAATGCGTGACATGAAGGGACACGTCATCTTCATAGGATTTAAAGACCCGTTGATACAGCCCTTCGGTAACGAAAGGCAGGAAGGGGGCGAACAGGCCGAGAACGGTGCGCAGCGCCTCGTACAATGTGGCCTGAGACGATGCGATCACTGCTGCATCATGTTTTTCCGGTTCCCAGAAACGCTGTTTGACGATTTCGATATAATTATCGCACAGGGTCTGCCAGAAGAATTTTTCCAAAGCTTCGCGGGCGGTGGAGTAATCATACTGTTCGAACGCATCCGACATTTTTTTGACCAGCCGGTTGAGCTGTGACAACAGCCAGCGGTCTTCAGCCGTACGATCGGCAAGGGCAGGGCGCGTTGTCGTCGGATCATAGCCGTCCAATTGCATGGTCGCAAAACGGGCGACATTCCAGAGTTTAACAACGATCTTACGACCCGCTTTGACGTCTTTTTCCTGAAAACGCAGATCCTGACCAAGCCGGCTGCCGGCCGCCCAATGGCGGAGGGCATCAGCACCGAATTTTTGCATTACGGCATAAGGGTCATAACGGTTATAACCGTTTTCATCGGTGAATTTTTCCAAATCCCGTTTGGAAATTTTCTTGCCTTGTTCATTCAGACCCCAGCCGGAAATCATAACGGTATTCCACGGCAGGCTGTCATGGTGGTAATGGGCTTTAATCAATGTGTAGAACAGCCAGGTGCGAATGATCTCAAAAGCCTGCACGCGCAGCGACATCGGGAATATTTTATCCATTGTACCTTTTTGTCCCGGCAAATCCGCCCAGTTGGCATTAATCTGCGGCGACATTGAGGATGTCATCCAGGTATCAAAAACATCGCTTTCCCCGACAATGGTCATGCCTTTGTATTTTTCCTGCGCCCATTTGGGTGGATCAGTTTCCAGCGGATCAACGGGAAGGTCGCTTTCCTCGGGTAAGATTACCTCACCGGTTTCTTCGACATACCAGATCGGGAAAGGCACACCGTAAAAACGCTGGCGTGAGATATTCCAGTCATATTTCAGACCTTCAATCCAGTGCTGCAGACGTATTTTCATGTGTTCGGGGAACCATTCCAGCTCGTTCATCCGTTTGAGGAATTCTTCTTCATGGCCGAGAACCTTGATAAACCATTGCGGTTCCATGACAAATTCAACCGGTGTGCCGGACCGTTCACCAACCGATACTTTCTGATCGATGTTCTTTTCACCGACAATCAGCTCAAGCGCTTTCAGGTCCTTAACGATATGGCTGCGGGCTTCGGCAGACTGGGTGCCTTCGTATTTTCCGGCCAGAGCCGTCATTTTACCGTGACGGTCAATGGCAATCCGGGTGTCCAGTTTGTCATTTTTCCATTTTTTGACATCTTCACCATCGCCAAAGGTACAGACCATCATCAAACCGGTACCAAATTCAAGATCGACATCTTCGGAGGTGCGGATTTCAACCTCATGCTCAAATATCGGCACAATGGCTTTTTTGCCCTTCAGGTGCTTGTACCGGTCATCGGCAGGGTTGAAGTAAAGCGCAACACAGCCGGGCAACAGTTCGGGCCGTGTGGTGGAAATCACCAGCGGCATACCGTCAGCGGCACTGAACTGGATATCAAACAGCTTGCTTTTGCGGTCGATGGTTTCAAGATCCGCCTGCGCCAGTGCGCTGTCAAGCTGGGTATCCCATAAAACCGGTTCGTCCGAGCGATAGACCAGGTCTTTTTTATAAAGATCCATAAAGGACATCTGCGCGGTTTTGCGGCAGCGCTCATTAATGGTTGAATATTTCAGGTTCCAGTCAACAGACAGGCCAAGGCTACGCCATAATTCTTCGTAAACGGCGCCGCCTTTTTCCGTTTCACTAATGCAGAGCTTGCGGAAATCCTCACGGCTGATTTTCTTTTTATTGACGTTATGGGTTTTCTCGACAAAGCGTTCTGTCGGCAGGCCGTTATCATCAAAGCCCATCGGATAGAAAATATTATAGCCCTTCATCCGTTTGTAGCGGACAAGAAATTCGGCCTGTGAATAGGACATGGCATGACCGACATGCAGATGCGCGGCTGATACATAGGGTGGCGGTGTATCAATGGAAAAGACTTCTTTTTCCGGGTCCGGTTTATAATCGTGAATTTTTGTTTCGTCCCATAGGGTGCGGCATTCTTGTTCGATCGTTTCGTGATCGTACTGGCCTTCTTCAATCGGTGTGATGGTCATCCGTCTCTGTCCATTGTTTCATAGTGATTTACGGGTTACTATACACAGCTAATTTCCCGCTTTCAAAGCATTTTTAAGAGGATCCTTATGATAGAAATCAAATCCCCCGATGCCTATGATCTATATGATGAAAAAGCGGCCATATTTCTGGCCGGCAGCATTGAAATGGGCAAGGCGGTGGACTGGCAGGCAGAGGTCAGCAAGAAGCTTACCGGCCATGATATCCTGATCCTTAACCCCAGGCGGGATGACTGGAACAGTAGCTGGGAGCAGTCTATCGATCATCCTCAGTTTCGTGAACAGGTGGAGTGGGAGCTCAAAGCCCTTGAGCGGTCAAATAAAATCCTGATGTATTTTGCGCCGGAGACGAAATCCCCGATCACATTGCTGGAATTTGGTCTTTATGCCAAAGCGGCGCCGAAGAAAATGACAGTCTGCTGTCCGGAAGGATTCTGGCGTAAGGGGAATATCGATATTGTTTGTAACATGTATGGCGTAGGTCAGGTCGAAACGCTGGAGGATTTGATTAACGCTGCATAGAAAATCCCCGCATGCGGGGGGCACATGCGGGGATTATTTTTAATCTGGTGTCCGTACGCCGGGGGGGACGTACGGACATGCAAGTTAGGCAGCTTCGTTTTTTCTCTTATTACCGCCGCCTAAAAGTGCCTTTTTAGAACCGGATGCTGATCCGGTTTCAATGTTGATTTTCCGTGGCTTCATTTTCTCCGGCACTTCGCGCACCAGATCTATGTAAAGCATGCCGTTTTCAAGGCGGGCTTCCTCGATGCGGATATGATCGGCGATCTGGAAATGCCGTTCAAAATGCCGGGTGGCAATACCGCGGTGAAGATATGTGATATTTTCTGCGTCTTCTTTGGTTTCTTTACCGCCTTTGACCAGCAAAAGATTATCTTTGGCGGTGATTTCCAGTTCCTGCTCGCTAAAGCCGGCAACGGCCATGGCGATCTGATACAGGTTTTCGGCCTGTTTTATAATATTATAGGGGGGATAGCCTGTATCCCCATTGCTTTCAGAATCCTCCAAAAGCCGCGTCATACGGTCAAATCCTATTGTTGAACGTAGAAAGGGTGATAAGTCAAAATGCGTCATAGTGATATCCTCCTTGAAGCAATACCATTTACTTTTATAAAGGGTGCCACCATGGCCATCCCTTTAACATTGAAACAACCCGTTAGACGGCGCCATTTCTATGATTAAAAGTAGGGTGATATGGCAAAAGTCAAGATCAGCTATGCAGACGCAGGACGAGAAAAAGCCGCCTGTCCAGTAACAAGCGGCTTTATAAATCTTATAAATGCGGTCGTAATTAGAGGCCGAAATCGCCGAAACGGTTTTTAAAGTCAGCGACTTTACCGCGGTCTTTCAGCTGTGCCGGACCACCGGTCCAGGCCGGGTGATTCACAGAATCGATTTCCAGCTTCATCACGTCGCCTTCTTTGCCCCATGTACTGCGGGTTTCGTATTCCGTACCATCGGTCATAACAACTTTGATCGTGTGGTATTGTGGATGAATATCAGCTTTCATCGGTGTTCTCCTAAATGTCTATTCGCGCGTTTGTACCCTGTTTCCCGGCGGGTTTCAAGAGCAAACTTGCTAAAAAGACCGTATTTTTTATAAATC
>JBNJDW010000011.1:0-18450 GCA_051745265.1 Pseudomonadota bacterium | reverse complement strand
TGAATGCGCTGGCAGATGCGCGAACCGAACTTTCAAGCGCCAAAATCAAACTGGCCTATTTAATGAATATACCGCCCTATGCAGATTATAAGCTGGATGTTTCAGACAGTGACTTTACAAAAAATGATCCGGAAATTGATACACCGGTCGATAATCTGGCATTACTGGCATTGGTCATGCGTCCTGAAAGTCGCGAAGAAGTCCTGCAGCAGCGCATTGCCGACCGCGCCGCAACGATGGAGATTATGAAGACGGTGCCCGGTCTTGAAATACTGGCCTCGGGGAATTACAACTCCAATGATTTTCTGGTCAATGATAAATGGGCCGAAGCGTCCCTGACCTTAACGCAGAATCTGATTGATATCTTTACGCTGCCCACCCGCCTGAACCAGCAGGAAAACAATAAAAAGCTTGCCGAACTGCGCCGCAAGGCCCTGTTATCAGCGATCATCACACAAACCTATGTCGCCCATAACAGCTTTGATCTGAGCAAGAAGAAATATAAGCTGCAACGAAAACTGTATGACGTCGGCAACCGGATTTCCAGAGACGCCCGCAACAGATATCAGGCCGATGCCATATCAGAGGTCGAGTTTCTGGAGATCGAAAGCGACCAAATTCTCGATCAAATCAATCTTCATAATAGCTTCATAAATATGTGGCATAATCATGCTATGCTGATCGATACATTGGGCATTGATCCTTTGCCAAATATAGACAAGGACATGAGCCCCGATATGTTGGAAGCGCTTTTGAATGAACGTTATTCGTCTCTAAACACCGATGTTATCCCCGGTCTTCTGAATGATATAAAAGATATGCAAAAAACAATAGCGGCAGAGGGTACAGCAGAAGACAGATCAGAAGACAGCCCAAAGGATAATCCGGAACCCCTTAAAGAAACCGCCCCCGTGAACCGTACAGAAAGAACCGCAGGAAGAAATGCAGCCAAGGATCAATCAAATCTTGTTATGTATGACCCTGTCTTCAAAGCAAATTATGAATATCTTATCGACTAAAACATATCCTGTTTTTACTGCACTTGTTTTGTCTGTATTTTGCCTGCTTCCCGTTAAAAACGGCTATGCACAGAATAGTGATATTCAGAATAAAGAAGTCCAGACTGTATTGGTCGCCAATCAGCAGGCCACTTTTTCCAGTCCGCTTTCCGCACAGATTATCAAACTTGATTACCACAATGGCGACCTGTTTGAAAAAGGCGATGTTTTGATTGGTTTTGACTGCCGCAAAGATCGGGCGGCCCTGCAGGAATTCCGCGCAGGACTGACAGCGACCAAAGCAAAATACGAGGCCCAGAAAAAGCTCCAGGATCTGAATTCCATTACCGAAATCGAATTGATGGCGACATATGCCGATTATCAAAAAGCCCGTGCCGCCCATGATATCAGCGCCACCAGAGTGGAGAACTGCCAATTGAAAGCCCCCTATGATGGCAGGATCACAGACCGGCAGGTTAACCTGTATGAAACGGCCAAAGAAGGGCAGGAGCTGTTGTCGATCGCCTCTGTTGAAAAGCCTCAGGCTCAAATGCTGGTACCGTCACGCTGGCTGTCATGGCTGCAGATAGGCACCCCTTTGTCCCTGACCGTATTTGAAACCGGTGAAGCCTATCTGGCAAAAATTGTGCGCATTGGCGGTGCCGTTGATGAAATCAGCCAATCCATTATGGTTGTTGCAGAAATCGAAGCGCCGGGTAAAAATATCCTGCCCGGTATGAGCGGCACAGCCACCTTCAGTCACGACGGCAAAACTGTCAGCGACACACAATAAAATCATTTTTCGAATATTAGAAACGGATTATGCAGGGCCGCCGTTTTTAAAACAGGTCTGAATCTTCTGCATTCTTTGCGTATGATCGTTTGAATCCATTGAATCAATAGCCTTCTCCAAGACCTCTAGATCTTTGGCCGTATAGCCAAATTCATTTTTCAATCTACCTGCGGCATGACAGTCAGCTCTGTCCTCAACCTCCATCATGTCCTCACGTTCTTTATAGTCGTCATGCTTTTGCTTATACTCATAAGCACTTAAAGCATCCCCCGAACTCAAATGATAACATTCATGGGCAAAGCTAAAGTCACGTGCCACAGAAGGTAATTCTTCAAAAAACTCATACTCATAGAAAATAGCAGGCTTTGAAATCGGGTTGGTCTCTAAATACCGTGCCCCCGCCTCCATAACATAAGGGTGAATATGTACTTTATCTGCCCGCAGATAGACCACTTCTTCGCTACGCTTGTCGGTACAGGCTGGAAAATCATAATCGGACAAAGGCACAATATCAGAATCCTGATCAGCAGGTTCAGCAAAAGCCGCTTGGGCCATAAAGATATTGGCAAGCACTGTATGGGCAATAAAACGTTTCAACATAAACCTCGCCTCTGTAATAAGAGCTTTAATTTACCATAACTCAAGAGCCTTTTCAAGGCCAATCTTTCATTTGATTATATAGCGCCGTTACAATAAAAAAAGCCTGACGCTTTCGCAGTCAGGCTTTCTTCTGAATATCAAAATCGATATTACGCAGCTTTAAGATCCGTTGCAGAATCTTTGCCTTTTTCAGACGTAATTTCGTAAGAAATCTTCTGACCTTCGTCCAGGCCGCGCATGCCGGCTTTTTCAACAGCGCTTACATGTACGAATACATCTGAGCCGCCGTTTTCTGGTTGAATGAAGCCGAAGCCTTTTTGTGGGTTAAACCATTTTACTGTACCTTGAGCCATGATGGCCTCCTTTTAAAATGCACTTTCGTGCGGAACTGCCGCACAACCATTGTGCGGTCCATTATCGAAAATAGTGATTTCTTGGGGAAGCCTTATCAGCTAGCGAACAAGTCGTACTTAAATCTCGAATAAGACTGACTATAGCAGCAATTCAGGCAATAGCAAGCTTTAAACAATAACTGTCTCTGTTTAAACGCTCAGAATACCGTATCCAACTGTTATTGCTCATTATTTAAATCCGGGGCGTTTGCGATTACGTCTGTTATGCGCCGCATTTTTATAATAAGCCCCTGTAGACAGAACACCTTTCGGATCGAAAACTATATTGTGCTCTTCATTATATTCGGCCTGTTTTTTGACGTCTGACACGATCTTTTGCGCAATACCGGGGTGAAAAACACTCCGCGGAATTTTCTGGGCGCCAAAGACAAAGCTGACCCCGGACCGATCCGGTGCCGTTGGATGGGGCAGATCATCAAGACCGGCTTTGGTCACAAGGCTGCGGGTATGTTCATTTATATCATTAATCAATCGCGGAATATCTGATGGTTTATCCGTCTGCAATATAACCGCCAACGCATTTTTACTGGCAATCTGATGGACCTCGACATTAAAAACACCATATTCGCCACGGATCATTCCCGTTTCATATTGCTGATCAACGGCGTCTTTAATGCCTTTTGTCAGTTTTTCGATAACACGATCACAAAATTCATGGCCATAGGCTTTGTTAATGCCGCCTAAATTGGTCTGTTGGGCGATAATGAAATATCCCTGATTCTCAAAATTACGGCTGGCGCCCATGATCGCCCTGTTTACATCTTCCAGATTATATATGCCTGTTTCCCTGTTCTGGCTATAGGCATCCAGCAGGCCATCAAACAAAGCCCCCAGCGACTCATGATCCGGAAAAGAATTCAGATATTCACTGATATATTTCTTACGGGCAAGCGCCGGCACCGCATGACGTGCCATAGCCTCTTTATCAATAATCAGCGGCGCATCCATCACATCTGTGATATCAATCTGTTTTTCCCGAACGATATCATAAAAAATATGGGTGACATTATGGATGACATCTTCGGGGATCTTGCGGCGCATCTGCCCGCCATATTTCACCGCCCGGGCCGCGGCCAGCTCGGTTTTTTTCAACTCCACCTGTTGCTCAAGCTCAAACTGGGGTTTGGCCGGGTTTTTAAAATTGGCAATGGCAGCGGCGCAAACAAAGCCGCCGCCCATACGTTCGGGGTCTTCCGGTGCTTTGCGATGGACAATATTGCTGAGCTGTAAAGCTGCCGAGGTTTCCTCAACATCATCATTTATGTGCTCAATCGCTTTTTTGACATCGTTAAAACTGTGATTTTTATCCAGCAGCAAATAGCCGCCAATTTCATCGCCGCCTTCCCGATATAAATTAATACTGTTAATGCTGCCGATCTCATTCAGGCGCGTTTTAATGACTTCGGTGACCAGACGGATAAATTTATTGGCGCGTTTAATGCCCTGTATTGATTTATCCGGGTCAATCTGTTCTTCATCCTCCAAAGACAAGGCAATATTGATGCCGCCCATATTGGTAATATCACCCCAGATCCGCACCGCCTGCAATTCTTCCAGCTGATGGGGATTTTCTTTTTGAAATTGCAGATATTCTTCAATCAAACTTCGATTAAAAGGCAAATGATCAGGCTTTGCCAGCCCCGTTGAGGAATCAACCCGCTTTATTTTAGAACTGATATCAAGACCGATATGGGTCAATAAATCCGGCCAGCCTTCTATTTTGGCTTTTTGATCCACAAAAGATTTCAGGATATCCGGATAGGGTATAAAACTGCCCTTTTCCAGCCAGAGCGATTTGATCTCTGCCATGGAAATAAGCGAAAAATGCCCTGATGTAATGTTTTTCATATTATTAGCGACCTTTTTGCCTGTTGCCTCGGGCAATGAATGCATTTATTATATAACAAAGTGTCTAAGGAAAACTAAACATATAGCAATATTATTGTTTTTCAATCACAGTTCTGGCTTGCTCTAAATAGCTTGCACGTCTGTACCAATTATACAGATTGCTATTTCTCAGCAGAATATTTATTAATATTGCCTGTGTCAGCCAACCTCCTTGAAAACAGGAAAGATTAAAGAATGATAATAAAAACAATCCGCTTTCTGGGTCTTTATAGCGTATTCATGCTTGCGGCCGTCTCACCAGCCCTGGCCGATCAGGCAAGCCTGCCCGATGATCATGCGCCGATTGGGGTTATGGGCGACCATAACCATAAACAGGGCGAATGGATGACCGCATATCGGTATAGCGGCATGCAAATGAAAGATCACCGTAACGGCACCCGCAATATCAGCACCGATGAGGTTCTTGATGATTTCATGGTCGCACCGCTTAAGATGAATATGGATATGCATATGTTTGGTGCGATGTATGGTGCTACGGATAAACTGACCCTGATGGGCATGCTGCCCTATGTGCAGAAATCAATGACAAGCGTCAACCGAATGGGCGTCAAATTTAAAACCAAAACCGAAGGCCTGTCCGATATAAAATTAAACGGCCTGTATACATTATTTGAATCTGAAACTGATGCCGTGACACACCGTACGCGACAAAAACTATTGCTCAGACTGGGCGTAAGCCTGCCAACGGGCAGCATTACAGAACGCGACGATACGCCGGCGGGCAGTAATCAAAAGCTGCCTTATCCCATGCAGCTTGGCTCCGGCACGGTTGATCCCTTAATGGGGCTTACCTATATTCACAAGCGGCAAGACTGGTCATGGGGGGCGCAGGGTAATCTGGTTCTCCGTATCGGAGAAAATGATCAGGGTTACCGCCTTGGCAATGAAATTTCCGCCACCGGCTGGGTCGCCCGTAACCTTAACCGCCATACCAGCCTGTCCGTCCGGCTGGAGGGCAAATCATGGGGCGATATCCATGGTGAAGACGATGATTTAAATCCAATGATGGCGGCAGGCGCGCGTACAGACCTGCGCGGTGGTGAACGCGTTGATGCGCTGGTTGGCTTAAACCTGACAGCACCGCAAGGGCAATTAACCGGACACCGCCTGGCGGCTGAATTTGGTATGCCGGTCTATCAAAACTTTGACGGCCCACAGCTTGAAACCGATTACCGACTTACCCTTGGCTGGCAATGGGCCTTTTAAAAAATCACTCTAGTGCCTTACCCGTTTTTATACGGAACTGACTGCCGGACAGGACTGTATGCGTTTTTATAAGAACATACTTTCCCAAGGAGGCTATTATGACCTATTCAAGAAATCTTAAGCAGGAAATAAACCTGTTCCAGACCTGGATGAATGAATTACAGGAAAAACCGGATATCAGATCCGCGGATGAGGCCTATGCCGCTTTGCGTGCCGTATTACAGACCTTACGCGACCGCCTGATCCCCGATGAAGCCGCGCATCTAAGCGCCCAGTTACCGATTATCGCCCGCGGCATTTATTACGAAGGCTGGGATCCGTCTTCGGCCCCGCATAAATATAATATGGAAGAATTTCACGACAAAGTCTGTGAACGGTTAAACGGTCAATGTCAGCGATCTGATCCCGACGCCTTGACCCGCCATGTCTTCGAGCTGTTATCAAAACATGTCAGCTCCGGTGAGATTGATCATGTTCAATGCATGCTGCCTGTCGAGATGGATGAACTCTGGCCACATCTGAGAGCGGCTTAAGACCATATGCTTTCAAATACAGATTAAAGCCCGTCAATATAACGTTTAATTTCTGTCAGCAGGCCATGATGAACCAGATCATTATGGCCGCCGCCGTCAAAGATTTTTATCTCTTTAGGCGCGGATATCCGATCATACAGGTTTTCTCCGTGATGAACGGGAATAACGCTGTCCTGATTGCCATGCAGAATAAAAACCGGCATCTCAAGATACGGGGCTTTGGTCTGATTGCTGTATTGATCCAGAACCATAAATCCGAAAGGTTTCAACCAGGGAAGAGCATCCCCCATGGCATCCGGAACGCTGGTAAAAGGCGCCTCCAGAATCAGGGCTTTGATCTGCTGGTGTTCCAATGCCATTTGGGTGGCCGCGCCACTGCCGACGCTCTCGCCATAAAGAATGATTTCAGATATTTCTACGCCTTGATCCGTTGTCAGCCAAGTAAGCGCCGCGCGGGCATCACTGTATAACCCGGTTTCTGACGGAGATCCCTTGTTACCGCCATAACCGCGATATTCAGCGAGCATGAAACCAAAACCATGGTTACAAAAAAACTTCTGCTTAAAAGCACGATGTGAAATATTACCGGCATTGCCATGAAACATGACCAGAACCGGTTTATTGCTCTCCGGCGCCGGCGGACAATACCACGAGGTCAGATCAATACCATCATTGGTCTGGTAAGACACCGTTTGCGCACCATAATGATCGGGTGTTGTCGCCCAATCCTGCATCGGTTGATACAGAAAAGATCTTTGCAAAACAATAATCACCGCGGCCACCAGCAAATATATTTTAAGAATATAAAGCAGCGCTGCCGGTATATCCTTTTTTAAATTTCCGCCGCCCTGCCAAAGCTGGATATTCTTAATCTTCATATTGATCCGGTCCTGTTTCTCTGCCCTTTTTTTATTTTAAACCCGATAGGCCGATATTACTATTGTAATCTATTTTCATTGCCGTATAGTGCGCCTGACTTAAGGCATTCAAAGCTGATTGATGCTGGCTTCACGCCGTCCATTAAAACGCCGCTTTTGAGCACACCCCAAATTTAAATCTGACTGTTGGAGCATAAATTAATGCGATCCTTATCCTTGAACCATGTAAAAGAACAATGGTTCAGCAACACCCGAAATGACCTGTTGGCCGGTATGGTCGTGGCGCTGGCCCTGATCCCCGAGGCCATTGCCTTTTCCATCATTGCCGGTGTTGACCCCAGGGTCGGCTTATACGCCTCCTTCTGTATTGCTGTTGTCATTGCCTTTGTCGGCGGACGGCCCGGGATGATTTCCGCTGCGACCGGGGCTATGGCCCTGCTGATGGTCACGCTGGTCAAGGAGCACGGCCTGGAATATCTGCTGGCGGCGACCATCCTGACCGGTATTCTGCAGATTTTGGCCGGGATGTTCCGACTCGGCGTTTTAATGCGTTTTGTCTCACGCTCGGTCGTAACCGGTTTTGTCAATGCGCTGGCCATTCTGATCTTTATGGCCCAGCTGCCTGAATTCAGCGGTGCGGGTCTGAATATGTATGCCATGGTTGCCTTTGGCCTTGCGATTATTTATATCCTGCCCCGTTTTACCAAAGCCATCCCCTCACCGCTGATCTGTATTATCGTTTTGACCGCGATCAGCATGCTGCTGGGTATGGATCTGCGTACTGTCGGTGATATGGGCAAACTGCCCGCGACCCTGCCGGTTTTCCTGCTGCCGGATATTCCGTTTAATTTTGACACATTGTTTATCATCCTGCCCTATGCCTTGACACTGACCGCTGTTGGTCTTTTGGAATCGCTGATGACCGCAACCATTGTTGATGATCTGACCGATACGCCCAGCAATAAAAACCGCGAATGTGCCGGTCAGGGCATTGCCAATATTGTCTCCGGCTTTTTTGGTGGTATGGCGGGGTGTGCGATGATTGGCCAATCAGTGATCAACGTTAAATCAGGCGGCCGCGGACGTTTATCGACTTTGTTTGCCGGGCTGTTTTTATTGTTTCTTATTCTGGTGCTGGGCTCTTGGGTCAGCCAGATTCCCATGGCGGCTCTGGTCGCGGTGATGATCATGGTTGCGATCGGGACCTTTAGCTGGAGCTCGATTAAAAACATGAAAACCCATCCCAAAAGCTCCTCTGCTGTTATGGTCACCACGGTGATCGTCGTGGTCGTCACTCATGATCTGGCGATTGGGGTTTTTGTCGGCGTGCTGATGAGCGCGCTGTTCTTTGCCAGAAAAGTCTCGCAATTCCTCAAAATTGAATCGACATTGTCCGAAGATAAAACCCGCCGTATTTACAAAGTATACGGACAGGTCTTTTTCGCCTCTGCCGATCAATTTGTTGATGCCTTTGATTTCAAAGAAGTGATCGAGCATATTACCATTGATGTCAGTGACGCCCATTTCTGGGATTTATCGGCCATCGGCGCGCTTGATAAAGTGGTATTAAAATTCCGTCGTGAGGGTACAATGGTCGATCTGGTCGGATTGAACAGGGCCAGCGCAACCATGGTCGATCGGCTTGCCACCTATGATAAACCCGATGCCCTCGAACTGATGCTCAAGCATTAAGGAGCCTAAAATGACAAAACTACTCGTCTGTATTGATGGATCAGGTTATGCCGATAATATCTGTACCAACGCCGCCTGGGCCGCCAAACGCATGAACGCAGATATTGATCTTCTGCATGTTTTGCGCCGCCATTCAGCATATCAGGCGGCGGCCTCTGACCATACAGGATCCATCGGTCTGGGGGCGCGCAGCGGGCTACTGGCCGATCTTGCCAAAGTTGATGAAGAGCGCGGCCGCCTTGACCAGCAAAAAGGCCGGATCATTCTCGAGCATGGTGAAAAACTTCTCAAAGCCGCCGGCATTGAAGAGGTTAACACCCTCCACCGCCGCGGCAGCCTGATTGATACCATTCAGGAATTTGAAGATGACGTTGATATGGTCTTTATCGGCAAGCGCGGCGAACATGCCGACCTTGAATCCGAATATCTGGGCGCAAATCTTGAAAAAACAGCCCGCGCGATTCATAAACCGTTGTTTGTTGTTTCTTCCGTTGTCCGGCCCATCAAACGTTTTCTGATTGCCTATGATGGCAAAGACAGTGTCACCAAAGCAGTTGATTACATCACCGCACAGCCGCTTTTAAAAGGCCTTGAATGTCATCTTCTGGCCGCGGAAACTTCGGATACCGTCAACACAGACAAAACAGAAAAACGCCTGCGCGATGCCGGCTTTGATGTTAAAATCACCCATCAGAAATGTGATCATGCCGATAAGGCCATCGCGGACTATGTCGTAACACATGACATTGACCTGCTGGTCACCGGCGCCTACAGCCATTCGCGGATGCGCAGCCTGCTTCTTGGCAGCACAACGGCGGCCTTGATTAAATCCTGTAAAATCCCGCTGTTACTGTTTAGATAAAAATTTCATATACGCATTTTTAATCCTGGGTTACACTTCAAACTTAACAGCAGGAGTGATTATCGGTGAGATTTCTATTATTTTTCGGATTGGGATTATGTCTTTTTAATATAACCGCCCTGAATACAGCGGGGGCTGAGGACGGCGAAGACCTGCGCCTTAATCTGAATATCAGCCCGGAATATGAACAGGCCAAAGCCGATTATGAAGCCGCCCTTGATGACCTGTCTTCTGAGCAGGTCGCAGAATTAGAAGAATTCGAAGAATTTCATACAAGCGTCTATATGCCATTAATGGAAAGTGCCGCCAGACAGAAAACATTTCAGGCCTGTAAAAAGGTTACCCCTGATCTGGACGAAACCCATGGCCGGGAAATGCAGCATTATACGCTGGCCAAGTTTGACGCGCTTGAAACCAATCTGGACGGTTTTAAAGATAAACTGGCCAAAATAGACTTCATAGACCAGGACGTTTTTGGCCAATATCTTCTGTTTCAAATTGATATGCAAAGACAGTTAATGAACGCGATGGCCGCGGCTACCTCGGAATCCATCATTGAAAATCAGGACAAGGACGGCCAGTGCGAAAAACTCCTGTCCGAATTAAAAACAGACTACAGCGACGCATATGCCCCGCAGTCAACTTTAGAGGCAAAAAGCGCCAGGTCTCGACAGCTTGAAGGCAAAACAGCATCCTGTTCGATCGGCATGAGTCATCAGACAAATCAAAATTATCAGATCTCAACACAAATTGTTTTTATGAATCTCGGTGATCGGCCCTCTTTTGAATTCAGCACCAAGATTTATGATTCCCGGGACAATCCGCTCCTGCTTGAAAGCGCATGGATAAATTTTGGCGGGTTTGACACCCGTTTTAACGCCCAGCACAGCCCCGCAGGATCCGCCATAATGATTGGCCGGATGCCACCTGAAAATGTTGTCCCGGCGCTGCATTATATGAAAACACATGACACGGTTTTCAGCGGCGCCAAGGCCCGCAGCTGGCCTGACCGCGTCGTTTTTGAAAGCCCCGCGTTCCCCGACAGGGAAATAGACCGCATGGCAGAATGCGTCGCGGCTATGGAGCCCGAAATGGCCTCCCCCTTACGGGCGGCAGGATTTGAATTGTAAAAATCAGTCAGGGTAAACGCGCCATGGGCAGGCTTTTCCGGTATCTTAAAAAGCAATCCTTACCCACCAAAATCATACTGAGCGGCTTTTTGCTGGGCGGTTTTCTTGGGGTTTATGCGGCCTTTATTGAACCTTTTACGTTAAAGGTCACACGCTGGACCGTGGAAACGGAAAAATGGCCGTATGACAGGGATCTCAAAATTGCCATCCTGACGGATATGCATATGAAATATCCTTCAATGACCCCGGCGCATCTGCAAAACATCGTTGAACACACCAATGCGCTGAATCCTGATCTTGTCGTTTTATTGGGCGATTATGCCGGAACGCATCCATTCGGTCTGGATGTTGCACCGGAGGATGGGGCCCTGCCCTTAAAAAACCTTACCGCCGCTTGCGGGGCTTATGGGGTCATGGGCAATCATGATCTGCACCCGCCCAGTGATTGGCGGCAGGCGCTGGAGGATGCCGGCATCCCCATTCTAAAAAACCAGTCCCGTCGTATCGAGTGCCATGGGCAAGAAATCTGGATCGCCGGCCTTGCCGAACTGTGGTGGGAAAAGGTTGATATTGATGCGGCCCTTCAGGATATTCCGCCCGAGGCTCCCGTTGTCATGATGATGCATAATCCGGATTCCTTTGTCGAGATTCCCGAGGCTGTCACCGTCAGCCTGGCCGGACACACACATGCCGGGCAAATCCGTTTTCCATTTATCGGCGCGGTCACTTCGGTCATCCCCTCAAAATACGGCAAACGATTCATTTATGGCCATATCGTTGAAGACAACAAAGATCTGATCGTCTCCAGCGGTCTTGGCATGACCGGTCTTCCGCTGCGTTTTATGAACAGACCTGAGATTACCGTTGTCGACTTGACCCGCCCCGCGCTATAAAATAAAAAACAACATCTCTTATCGGAATTCAAAAATGCTTAGACATCCACGCAATACCGAAATCATCTATCAGGTTTATCCCGCCAGCTTTAAAGACAGCAGCGGTGATGGGCATGGCGATTTACAGGGCATTATCAGCAAGCTGGATTACATCGCCGCACTTGGGGTGGATGCGATCTGGGTCAGCCCGTTTTTCCAGTGTCCCCATGGACCGGAAGGCGATGGCGGTTATGCGATCAGCGACTACCGCAAAATAAATCCTGAATTTGGCACCATGGCGGATTTTCAGGACCTCCTTACGCACACTCATAAACGTGATCTGCGCCTGTATACCGATTTTGTCGTACCGCATACAGCCGACAGCCATGACTGGTTTTTAAAAAGCCGTAATGGCGATGCGACCTATGGCGATTTTTATACCTGGCGGGACCCTGTCCTTGATAAAGATGGCAACCGTCATCCGCCCAATAACTGGAAATCTGTTTTCGGTGGCGATGCCTGGAGCTATGATGAAACGCGGCAACAATATTACCTGCATCATTTCTTAAAATCGCAACCGGCGCTGAACCATAATAACCCCGCTGTCCGCAGCGCCGTGATGACGGAAATGAAGTTCTGGTTAGACATGGGCGTTGATGGTTTTAGAATTGATGCCCTGCCATTTGCCACGCATGACCCGCAATGCCGTGATAACCCCTGGCTGCAGACAGCCCCGCCAAAAGCCGGCGGATTCCGCGATCAATATTTCCAACACAGCACCTGTCAGCCCGGCACTATTAAGCTCTGTCAGGATATCCGCAGATTATGCGACAGCTATGACCGCCCGATCACAACATTGGGCGAAGCCATCTGCGGCCCCGAAGGTGGGCGTAACGCCGTTCCCGTTGCCGCCAGCTATGTCGATGCCCAATCTGGATTATCAATGTGTTACACAGATGCCCTGCTACGGATCAGCGGCCTGCCAAGCGCGCAGGTCTGGGCGGATATGGTCAATGATATTGAAGGTTATTTCCCGACGGGCGGAAACTGTAATTCTGCCTGCAACCATGACAAGGAACGCTCTGCCTCCCGCCTGACCAAAGGCCTCCCCGAGGATGAAAAAACAGAAATCATCAAACAATTGCTGCAATTCTTTATTATGCTGCCGGGCAGTTTTTGCATGTATCAGGGCGAAGAATTGGGATTGCCCAACGCCCGTATCCCTGAAGATATTCCCATCGCCGATCTAAAAGACCCCCGCACACTGACACAGGGGCCGGCGTATAGCCGGGATGGGGAACGCACCCCGATGCCCTGGCAACAGAAAGCCAAAAACGCCGGATTTTCGGACAATGATTCCGTTTACCTGCCGGTACCGGACTCTCATATTCCGCTGGCGGTTGATGTTCAGGAAAAGGACCCGCATTCAATCCTCCACTTTACCCGCGATCTGCTGCGCTGGCGGAAAAAACAGCCCGCTTTATTACACGGGTTTGCCAAGGCCGAGACCGTGAATAAAAATATCGTCAAAATCATCCGCAGCAGCGACCGACAAACCTTGATCGGCTACTTTAATGTGACAGACAAAGCAGTCCATTTTGAACTGGACGGAAAAATGCAGAAACTCCCTGCCTACAGCAGCCATTTTACAGGTGCGCTGGCTTAAAGAACATTAACGGGCATTCTGTTTTAATGTATTGATATACCGGTCAACCTGATCACAATTGCCCTCATAAGGGACAATTTTATCTGCGGCATCCTGATCAAAAATACTGCGCCAGGGGTCTATTTCCTTATAGGCGACCATTTTACCCATATTCATTGGATCGGGCCGGCTGGGTCCGGCGCCGATTGCAACCTGATCATCAATGGTCTTAACATCGGAATCCTTATCATAAACGATGAAGGCCAGTGACTTTTCTCCTTTATGGGCTTCGGGCCGGGGTCGCTGGGCTTTATATATCGCTTCGTCCTGTCCCGGAGTCTTTTCCTGAACAAGGTCCTGAACCCGCTGATCATTTTTGCCGTTCATATACAATTGAACAAGCTTGCCATCCTGATCATAGTCGGCCGAGATATTCCAGCGCCAGATATAATAACTGCACAGATTGATATCATAGATGTATTTTTCGACATGCGCGCGTGTGGGATGCTGTTTTAAGGTCGCGCCGCCCTCTTCGACAAAAATGCGGCGGAGATCTTCGCGTGATGTTTCCCCGGGAGTAAACTCCCGGTCCAGAAACTGCTCCATCGCGATCAGGCTTTGCATGTTTTCAAACCGAAATGGCTGATCTGCCGCGGCCATTTTAAACGGTAACAAGAATACGGCCATAAACAAGGCACCGGCCAGTATCGCTGTAATATTGATTTCTTTTCTGATGATACGCATGAGAATTCCTTTTGTTAAAAATCATTCAGTCTTTACTGCGAAATAACGTTTATACGAGTCGGCTTTCGCCTTGGCCTTGACCAACATTTCATCTGATAGACGGGATTTAACATCAGCGAATACCCTGTCTGCTTTTTCAGTTTTTTTAACAGAAGCCGCAGAAAGCCATGCATAGCTTTCGATTAAATCTTCTGGAATCAATTCGCCCTGTCCATACAAAATACCTAAATCCTGCTGCGCAGCCCAATTTCCTCGTCGCGCCGCAATACCTAACCATTTCAATGCCTGCGATCCATCCTGTTCTACACCGAACTCCCCTTCCACATAAAGCAAACCTAAGAAATGCTGCGCATCCGGGTTATAGTTTTTGGCAGACTTACGCAGCCAGACCAACATTTCTTCCGTGTCTGCTTCAACGCCTTTTCCTGTCATAAGATTGACGGCATAAAGTAATTGCGCTTTGGGATGTCCCCGTTCTGCTGCTAATCGAAACCATTTAATGGCCTTTTCCAGATCAGGCGTTACACCGTTGCCATCCCTATACATAAGACCCAATATAAAAGGGGCTTTATCATGTCCTTGCTCTGTCGCCCGTTTTAGCCATTTCCGGCCTGCCGCGTAATCAGGCAGCTCCTGCTTTAGGTATTTACTGGCAATCAAATGCTGCGCCTGAGCATAGCCCTTGTCGGCAGCAAGCTGCAGATATTTATTAGATTCTTCTAACTGCCCCTCTGTAAGATGTTTCAAAACAGCCATATATTCCAACTCACCCGGGGCAAAGCCACCTTCGGGAATATTCTCATAAAAATTATAGCCCTTGATCACATAACCCAGTGCAGAACTTTTGACTGAAAAATAAAATGGGATATTGCCTTCTGGCAGGAGCTGATAATGCTCTTTATCAATGCAGTAAATTTCCGCAAACCATCGAAATTCATCAGATGTCACACAATGGTTTTTGTCGGTATCTTCCTCTTTTTGCACGGTTATAATTTTTCTTTCCGTGGTGCCAAAGGCTTCGGTATAAAGTTCCCCCGCACCATGAATCAGAGCAAAATACAGCACTCCCCATATCAGCAAAGGGATAACAACAAAAAGATGTAAAGGCTTAGGTTTGGGACGCTTTCTTGGTCCATCTGAGGGCCGGTTTGCCTGATAGGTCTGATGGAAAACCAAAGCGATCAGCGCCAGCGTGCTCATCACCCCAACCTGATACCACATGGCGGAAGGAATGAAGATATCGGCCACCGGTCCTATAAATATTGCGGACATACCATATACGGCCAGCGCCAGACTTCCCCATACGATAATCATCCATCCTGGTGATGAAGATTGATGCACAGCCCGTTGTGTATCAGCGGAAGGCGCTTTTACTCCCAAGCTATCCGCAATCCGGGAATCTCTATGGTTATCATGCAGACGGACAACATTATATATCTGTTTCGCGGCCTGCGCTGCCGAAATACGGTTCAGATAATAAATAGAGGGGCTGCATCTTTTTGGTTTCTGCAAATCAGGAACGACACCGGAATCAGTCTGATATTCCTCCTTAAGAATGGTTTTAATATCCCGGTCAAGCTGTTCAATTTGCTGACGATTATCCGCAATGAATTGTGACCAGAGATATTCTACCTGTATACGCTGATCAGCGGGCATATCCTGCGCAGCTTTAATCTTCGCTGTATCCTTATCTGTGCCCAGCATGACCAGACGCTGCGCATAATTCATTTTCTTGGACTGCACACGAAAATAATTCCACAGGGCAAGGCTGATCAAACCGGCGCTGAGCCATACAAATGGCCAAGCGCCCACTTCCATCAGCGCTTTGTCTTTTAATTCATCCGACAGCGCCAGAAATGCGATTAGAATAGCCGCGAGCCCCAGCCACAGGCAGGATTCTTCCCAAAAATCTGCCTTTTTAATTTCACGTGCAAAGGCATCTGGCTGATACTTTGCGGGCAACTGATATTCAGCGGCAGACTCTGTTTTGCTTTCGATTTTGGTTTCGATATCGATTTCAGAATTTTCGGATGATTGTGCTGTTTCCGGCTGTTCTGGTTGCCGCTCAGTTTTATGTTTCTTGATCAGCCACAGGCTACACAGCGTTGAGGTTAGCATCAAAGACCCCAGGATCCAGCCAGCAGAGAGTTCCGTAAAGAAAAAGAAGCAGACAGCGAACAATCCAAATAGAATATTTGCTGTAATTGTCAGTTTTTTCCATTTTAACAGCTCTTTCTTACGATAAGAAATCGCCGCCAGAATATTAAGGATCGGAACAATAGGCACGATAATCGTAAAAGGTACATTCGCTGCTATCGCCAGCCAGAGAAGCAGCAACAAAATATTAAATGAAATTACTAGAATCGCCAGCATTCGGTCCCTCTTCCGAAAACTATTATGAAACTATAGTGTGAAACCATAGAGCCCTAATAATTAAAGGTAGCAGCAAACCGTTGCGTTTTAGTAAACTTTTTTCAGGACATCTCAGTCGCGGTGTTCTTCGACGGCTGTTTTTTTCAACGAATATATCATGCCCGCTGCAATGATCGACACCGTGATGATCAGCGACCAGACCGGTGGCATATGGAACAGACCGATCATATCGGCAAATATCTTGGCGCCAATAAAGATCAGCACGATCGACAGGGCGTATTTCAGATACTCAAAACGGTTCAACAAAGCGGCCAATACAAAGAACAGCGCCCGCAGCCCCAAAATGGCGAAGATATTACTGGTAAAGACAATATAGGTATCGGTGGTAATCGAGAAAATTGCCGGAATGGAATCAACCGCAAAGATCAAATCGGCAAATTCAATCATCACCAATGTGACAAACAGCGGCGTTATATACAGATGCCGTTTTCCGGTTTCATCGGGCAGCCGCACAAAAAAGCTATGGCCGTGCAGTTTTTCCGTCACGCGGAAATGCCGGTGCATGAATTTCAGAACTTTGTTATCGGCGATATTGTGATCTTCATTCTCGTCAAAGGCCAACATTTTTATACCGCTGTAAATCAGGAATGCGGCGAAAATATACAAGACCCATTCGAAATGGTGCAAAATACCCGCGCCAAGGCCAATGGCAATACCACGCAGGATCAACACACCCAAAATCCCCCAGAACAGCACCCGGTGCTGGTATAATCGCGGAATGGCGCAATAGGAAAAGATCATCGCTATGACAAAAATGTTATCCAGCGACAAGGTTTTTTCGACGACAAAACCGGTCCAGTACAGCATCGCCTGATCAGGGCCCAGACTATACCAGACCCAACCGCCGAACAGCAGCCCGATCGAAATATAAAAGGCCGAGAAGATCAAACTTTCACGCAGTTCAATCTCGTGATCTTCCCGATGAAAGACCCCAAGGTCAAGCGCCAGCAGGAAAAGGACAATCGCAATAAAAACCAGCCAGATCCATAACGGCTTATCGAGAAAATCCGAAGTCAAAATCGTCAAAATATCTTGCATGTAATGCCCGGTCAGGTTTGCGTCTGTGGACCTGTTGATTCAGGGCAGACGGTACCGACATCGTATTCTGGGCCAGAATACCAGCGGGGCCCGGTACAAAATCAGTATAGCCGATAGAAAGTTAAAGAACAATTGACTACATAAGTGTTTTTAAATTCTTTACAGAAACGGCGCTTTTGTTAGACTTTAAAAGGCTGACAGAAAAGGATAGCTGATGGATCGTGATCAGTTTAACACCCGCCTTGGAATTCTCGAATCAGAATTCAACCGCCTTGAACCGGAAGTTTCCGAAACGCTCCACGATCCGGATCTGGGCGTTGAGGGGTATGTTGTTGTCTGGAATACGGATATCAGCGTCGGGGGCCCTGTCGAACGTATGGGCAAAGGCGGCACACGTATCACGCCAAAGACAAATCTGGAAGAAATCAAAATGCTGTCGCGGATCATGGCCCTGAAAAATGCCGCGACCGGCCTGCCCCTTGGCGGGGCAAAATCGGGGATAAAGGCTGACCCTGATATGCCGGATTTTGAACAGCATTACCGGCGTTTTGCCGGTATGTGCAAACCTTTGCTCTTTGAACATGGTGGTGTTTTTGGTGGTTTTGGCTTTGATATGGGCGCCCGGCCCGAGCACCCTCTTTGGGTCTGCGATGAGTTGGGATCAACCAGATCCTTTACCGGAAAACCCCTGCATATGGGCGGCAC
>JBNJDW010000010.1:0-18702 GCA_051745265.1 Pseudomonadota bacterium | reverse complement strand
CGCTGCGCTGCCAGAATATAAAAGCTTCTCATGAAGCTTTGCTGATTCAGCCCCTTGATCGCCGGCAGGTATTTTGAATACAGCAGGTGATCATACAGGTTTTCAGGCACTTCACGGCGCGCATCTTCTAACAGGGACATGACATCATAGGCCATCGGGCCAATCCGGGCATCCTGAAAATCAAGCAAGCCGCATTTATCAAGTCCGCTTTGCCCGCGGACCAGCATCAGGTTATCAACGTGATAATCACGCAATACCAGCGTTTTCTGGTCTTCGGGCAATTGGGTTAAAATCTGCTGCCAGGCCTTAACATAGCTTTCACGCGCAGCCTCGGACACGGACCGCCCCGTCATCGCCGGTATATACCAGTCAAGCAAAAGCATGGTTTCATCAATCAGCGTCTTGTCATCATAGGCGGCAACGCCGACAAACTGGCGATCAGGATGGTTATGAAGATGAACCAGCACGTCAATGGCCAGTTCATAAAGCGGTTTTGCATTCTCACCGTTATTTAAAAGGCGGGTATAGGTTTCTTCCCCAAAATCATCGAGCAGCAAAAGACCGTTACGTATGTCCTGCGCATGGATTTTAGGGGCGTTTAACCCCAAACGGCGCAGATGCTCTGCCACATCGCGAAACGGCTCGACCATAACATAAGGCGGTACCGGCGGGCGATCCGGCGGATCTTCCATCAGCATCAAAGGCGTTTCCGCCCCGACAACACGGTAATATTTACGAAAGGAGGCATCCGCGGGCAAAGCCTGTAGTTGAACAACAGAATCAGCACCGAAATAGCTGTTTAAAAATTGATCTCGTTTTGCCTGGCGGCTTGGCTGCACCATGGACAAGGGCCTGTGTAGTGTTTGTGTGTTTTTATTCTGCATTTCTATGCTCTTTGCTAAGAGCAAAAGTATAGCAAGGTTTACACCTTTAACAAGGCAGAATCGCTATTATTCATCATCCTGTTTACGGGCAATCTGGTGAATGGCATCAACATGGGCCGCAGACGCCTTGCCGGGTTTGGTCGGCGGCGCGTCAAATTCGCCGAATTTCTGACCGCCTCCGATTTTACCCTGCCCGAGCAGACTTTCCAGAATGGCGGTGCCTGTTGCATCTCCTTCCGGCACTGAATCGGACAGCGGTGATTCAGGCTGCTCCGTTGTCGTTCGATCATCGGGATGTCGTGCCACATAGGATACGGCATGGGTGACGATGCTTTTTAAATGCGGGGCGACAAGACCGATCATCAGGGTCTGATCTTTTTCCAGCCAGTTCATCAGCACACGCTGCGCCTTGGCTGTATTGCCTTCACAGGACTCCAGAGCATCCTGCACCCGGGATAATGCATATTCTCGGCTCATGATAATTCACCTTTCTTTTAAAAAGTGTAGCGGGATAAAGTTTAAATTCAAATAACTTTAACAGGATTTACGCTTCTTCGACTCCCGCTTCGGCAATCTTGATAAAATCTTCGGCATTCAGGCTGGCGCCGCCGACCAGAACACCATCAACATTGTCCAGCCACAGAATATCCCGGGCATTGGCCGGTTTAACCGATCCACCATATAATACGCCGACATAGTCCCCTTCACTGCCAAAGCGGCTGTTCAGATTTTCGCGGATCGCTTTATGCATTTCAAGGATATCATCGCTAGAGGCTGTTCGTCCGGTACCGATCGCCCAGATCGGCTCATAGGCCAGAAGAAACTGATCTGCGGTAATGTCTTCGGGTAAGGAGCCTTCGATCTGTTGATTGACCACATCAATATGCTTATCAGTGTCACGATCGGCCTCCTGTTCGCCGACACAGATAAGAGGCGTCAGACCGGCACGCAGGGCTGCGCTGACCTTTTCTCTGACTTCGGCACTGGTTTCCCCGGCCCCGCGTCGTTCTGAATGACCAAGGATAACATGCGTACACCCCGCATCCCGGACCATTTCGGCAGAAATACTACCTGTATGGGCACCGCGTTCCTCAGCATGGCAATCCTGCGCCCCTAACAGAAGGTGATTCTGACTCACGCGATCAGCAACAAGGGTCAAGGCCGTATATGGCGGACAGATCAGCACGCGGGTTTTTTCGAACAAACCGGTTTCATTCGCCTTAAGAAGACCATCCGTCAAAGCAATGGCCTCCCCTGTCAGGCCGTTCATTTTCCAGTTACCGGCGATCCGTTTTTGGTTAGGCATTTTGTATTCTCCATCCTTGATTTTTTCGTATAGTCTTATAAACTTCTGGCTTATTAGATAAGGATTGTCTAAAACTTGCAAGATTCAAGTTTCGATTTTAGGAGACCAACATGCTCACGACCCTGCGCGATGGCGCCAAGTCCGGATTTTTAAAATATATACTGATCGCGTTTATAGGGCTTGCCGTCTTAGGTCTGGTCTTTGTCGATATGAGTGGTTCCTTCCGTGACGGTGTCGGCAGTAACTCTGTTGCCCGTGTCGGTGATACTGAAATCCCCCTGTCCAGATTTATGTCTGACATGCAAGACGAAGAAAACCGGACGGGTATGCGGGAGATCCCCGAACAGCTTCGTCAGCAGATGGCCTACAGAGTTGTCGATCAACTGGTTCGTGAACGGGTTTTCCAGCTTGAATCGCAGGATATGGACCTTCTGGTCGATGACCGGACCGCTGCCAAAGCCATTAAACGCCAATTGGCCCCCCTTCAGGAAGGCGGACTGACGGCGGAGGAAGCGCTCGCCCAAAGACTGCGTGCCACGGGCATGGATGAAAGCCGCTTTGTTGATGCGTATAAACAGGATATGGCGATGCGCAAGTTACTTCAGGCTGTTTCCCTGGGCAGCTACACCCCTCAGCAAATGGTCGAAACAGCGTATAAGCACGAAAATCAGATGCGTGCTGGTCACTTTATCTCTTTGGAGCTTGCCCAGTTTAATGACAAGGTTGGCGATCCCGATCAGGATGAACTTCAAAACTTCTACGAAGAGAATATAAACAATTACCTGACACCGGAATATCGTGAGGTCAGTTATTTCATTTTTGATGATGAGGCCGCCAGACTGCCCGAAGACATTCCCGAAGAGGAATTGCGCGCATTTTACGAAGACCGGATCAGCCGTTATACACAGCCCGCAGGCCGGATTGTTGATCAGGCTATCTTTACCTCTGCCGATACAGCGCAAGACGTCGTTGCCGAGATTTTTGACAGCGCCGACTTAAGCGCCGGTCTGGAATCCCTGTCTGAGGATGACTATGTCCTGCTTGAAGATGAACGCATTACAGAGGATGATGCCTTGGAGGATATTGCCGAGGCCGCCTTTGCAACACCGATTGATGATATCGCCGGCCCCATCGAGACAAGTCTTGGCTGGGTCGTTCTGAAAGTAAAATCAGAAACCGAAGAAACCGTTAAACCATTTGAAGAGGTTCGCGACACGCTTGAAGACACATATCGTGAAGAAGAACAGCAAAACCGTCTTTATGATATGGCCAACGAGATTGACGACAGACTGATTTCAAGCGGGTCCTTAGGTGATGTTGCCCGCGAATTTGATCTTGAAGTTTACCAGACTCCCCTGTTGACCAAAGACGGCCTGACCAAAGACGGCAATTCAGCAGAGATCCTGCAAAAAGACTTTGCCGAAGAACTGCTGGCCGATGCCTTTACGCTGCGCGTCGATGAAATGCCGCCCCTGATGGATGCAGAAGATGAGAGCTTTGTCGCCTATAACGTCAACCGTATAGATCCTGCCGCGCCAAAACCGCTGGAGGACATAAAAGATCAGGTGACCACCGACTGGCGTCAAAAGCAAATGCGCACCGAACTTGCCGAACTTGGCGATCAGCTGATGAAAGAACTTAAAGAGGGCCGTTCTTTGACAGAAGTAGCAGCGGATCACGACCTTGAGATTCGTGAAATACCGCAAACAACAGGGATCGAAGCTGCCAATAACGAAACGCTGCCGGAAGCCGTTTTACAAAACCTGTTCCAGATCAAGAAAGCCGGCGATGTTACCGTTGCGCCGATCCTGGATGGCGCGGCCATTGTCCAGTTGGATGATATCAACTTCCCCGATGAGGTTGCCGATGCCGAACAGACGTCTGCCCTGCGTGAAACGATGAAGGAGCAGATCCGTACAGAAATCATGATTCAGTATGAAACAGCTTTGCGCGAAAAATATGATGTTAAAATCAGTGATAACGCCATTCGCCGCGCACTTCAGCCCGTGGATTACTGATCTTCGATGACTGATGTAGTTTCTCCGGACACGGATCACTTTGAAGCCGCCTATCAGAAAGGCCGTTCCCAACTGTTATGGTTTGAAACGGTTGCCGATCTGGAAACACCGGTTTCGGCATTTCTAAAGCTGGCAGATAATCAGAAATACAGCTTTCTTCTTGAATCGGTTGAGGGTGGCGCCGTTTTAGGCCGTTACAGTTTTCTCGGCTGTGATCCTGATATGCTTTGGCGTTGCCAGAACGGCGCAGCCTCTATCGCCTACAGCGCGGATACGAAGGGCTTTACTGACTTTACTGCCGAAAGCAAGCCGCCGCTGGATAGCCTCAGGGATCAGTTAAAACAGGATAATCTTGATATTCCACCGCATTTACCGCCCTCCTGTGTCGGTCTGTTCGGTTATCTTGGATATGACATGATCCGCGAGGTTGAAGATATCCCCGACAATAATCCAGATCCTTTAAACATTCCTGACGGCTTGATGATGCGTCCGCAAATTATTGTTGTCTTTGACAATATCAAGCACATTATGACCTTTGCCACACCGGTCTGGTATGACGAAAATATTCCGGCCGGAACGGCCTATGATCTGGGCGTTGATCGATTAAACCAATATCTGAGTAAACTTAACCAACCCATTGATAAAAAGCGAAACATAGATAAAACACCAAAAAAACTATCGCCACGCTCCAATCTCAGCAAGGCTGAATTTCATGGCATGGTTGATAAGGCCCGCGACTACATTCTGGCCGGTGATATCTTTCAGGTCGTCCTGTCACAGCGTTTTGAAGTCGATTTCTCATTACCGGCCTTTGCCCTGTATCGTTCCCTGCGGCGGCTGAATCCTTCACCGTTCCTGTTTTATTTAAATATGGATGATTTTCAGCTTGTCGGCTCCAGCCCTGAAATACTGGTGCGGCTGCGTGATCATAAAATCACCATCCGCCCGATTGCCGGCACCCGCAAGCGCGGCCAGACCGCGGAAGAAGACCAGATGCTGGAAGCAGATTTACTATCTGATCCCAAAGAGCGGGCAGAGCATCTGATGCTGCTTGATCTGGGCCGGAATGATGTTGGCCGCGTTGCCAAAACCGGCAGCGTCAAAGTTACCGAACAGTATAAAGTCGAATATTATTCCCATGTCATGCATATCGTATCAAATGTCGAAGGCGAGCTGCGCGATGAATATGACGGGCTGGATGCTTTATTCTCAGGCTTTCCGGCAGGCACCGTCAGCGGCGCGCCGAAAGTACGGGCGATGGAGATCATCGACGAACTGGAACCGGCAAAACGTAAATTTTATGCCGGCTGCGTTGGCTATCTTGGCTTTGATGGCTCGATTGACAGTTGCATTGCCCTTCGTACCGGGCTTGTAAAGGATGGTAAGCTCTATGTTCAGGCTGGCGGCGGCATCGTTACGGACAGCACACCCGAAGGTGAGCTTGAAGAAAGCATCAACAAAGCCAAAGCGCTGATTACAGCCGCCGAACAAGCCTGAAGCCTGCCTTACAGCCCTGCCACACTTTCAACCAATGCGGCATGAACGCGGGGATCGCGCTCTTCAATAACAGAGGTAATCGGCACCAGTTGAAAGCCCTTGCGCTCCAACGTAGGCAACCATGCGGCAAGCGCCGCGACAGTCATTTCATGTGGATGGCCAATGGCAATCGCAGAACCGCGACGCCGGGCGATATCCTCGGTTTTCAAAAGCGCTTCTGTGATGAATTCCTCTGTAATTTTATGATCAATAAAAACATCACGCCCCGTTGTTGCCACATTATAGCGCCGGGCCGTCGTTTCGGCCAGACTGCCGGCAGAGGTCCGGGAATCAAGATACATCAAACCCCGTTCCTGCAGGGCTTTCATCAGAACATCCAGACCGGCCTGATCCTGCGTAAAGCCACTGCCCATATGGTTATTGATCCCGACATAACCGTCAAAAACACCAAGGTTTTTCTCGACACGGCGTAAAAGATCTTCGGGCTCTACCCCCTTGATCAAGGCATCAGGTCCCGGATCAGCCTTATCACTGATTGGCTGCATGGGCATATGAACCATCAATTCATGTCCACGGCTCATGGCCAGTTCGGTTTGTTCTTCAAGATTTCTGGCATAAGGCAAATACGCCAGCGTCAAAGGCGCCGGCAGACTGGCCACAAGCTCTGCCTTTTTATGACTCAGCCCAAGATCATCAATAACGACAACAATTTTTGGCCGGTCAGAGTTTTTAATAAAAGGCGCTGCGTTCCGCACCCATACGGGCTGGGCTATGCTGTCAGGCAGATTCATGCTGGTTGGCGGAATGGCATCGGGCATATAATCCATCATAAAATGCCCTGCCGCCGGGCGAATGCGTTGCAGTTCTTTGACCTCCGGTGTGGCTTTGGCTTCATCTGTCGTGGATTTGTCTTTGGTGCAGCCCCAAAGCAGGACGGCAAACAGACAGAAAAACAGAACGGAAAAACTGTGGAAACGAGGATAAATCATAAGGGACAAATTTTGTAATCGGGTTAAAAGGAAACCTTGTGAGAACCACAAGACTTCTCTATGATCGCCTTTTCGGGCAAGGAAATCCAGAGTTTTTTTGAAATGACGGTATTAATAGATAATTACGACAGTTTTACTTATAACCTCGTCCAGTATTTTGGCGATCTTGGCGTGAATTGTGACGTTTACCGCAATGACAAAATTTCCGCCGATGATGTGATTGCAAAAAATCCGTCAGAAATCATTATCTCCCCCGGCCCCGCCACACCTGATGAGGCTGGTATATGTCTTGAACTTATCGAAAAAGCCGCCCGGCAGAACATCCCGCTTTTGGGGATATGTCTGGGCCATCAGGCGATAGGTCAGGTTTTCGGCGCGACGGTCTGCCGCGCGCCTGCCCCCATTCACGGCAAGATCTGGGACATCGATCATAACGGACACCCTTTATTTCAGGATATCCCCGCGCCCGCCCCTTTTACGCGCTATCATTCTTTGATCGTGCAGGAAGGTACCATAGGCAATGAGCTGCAGATCACCGCACGCAGTCAAACGGATAATCTGGTCATGGGATTATCCCATGTCTCAAAACCCATCCATGGGGTACAATTTCACCCAGAGAGCATTGCCTCTGACCATGGTAAGCAATTGCTGATGAATTTCCTGACCCTCGCCCGGGAGCACAACAGATGACAGAACCTATGACAGCTTTTCTAAAACAGGTTTTCAGCGGCCAGCGCCTGACATCAAGTGATGCGGAACGGGCTTTTGATCTGTTGCTTTCCGGTAAGGCCAGCCCGGTCGAAACAGCCGGATTTCTTGGCGCCCTGGCCAGCCGCGGGGAAACCGTAGACGAAATTCTGGGCGCTGTCCGTATTATGCGTCAGAAATCAGTGCCGGTGGATGCGCCGGATAATGTCATTGATTGCTGCGGCACCGGCGGGGATTCTTCGGGTAGTTTTAACATTTCAACAGCTGTGGCCTTTGTTGTCGCCGGATGCGGTGTGCCTGTGGCCAAACACGGCAACCGCGCGGCCTCTTCCAAGTCCGGCGCGGCCGATGTGCTCGAGGCGCTGGGCCTAAATCTTTATGCCGGTCCTATGGCCGTGCGCAAAGCTCTATGGAATGAAAATATCTGCTTTCTGATGGCGCCGCAATATAACCCGGCGGCCAAATATGTCGCGCCCGTCCGTAAAGAATTGCGGGCACGAACCATTTTCAACCTACTCGGCCCTTTGCTTAATCCGGCAGGTGCAAAACGGCAGTTAATCGGCGTCTACGATAAAAAACTCTGCACCCCACTGGCCGAGACGTTAAAGCAACTTGGCTGCGTCCATGCCTGGATTGTTCATGGTAAAGACGGTCTGGACGAATTGACAACGACAACCAGCACGGCGATTACCGAGCTTAAAGACGGTAAGATCCGGTCTTTTGAAGTACACCCGCATGATCTTGATATCGGGGTCTATAAAAAAAGCGATCTTCTGGGCGGCAGTGCGACTGAAAATGCCGCGGCCATTTGCGCCCTGCTTGATGGTAAACGCGGGGCTTACCGGGATATTGTCATCCTGAATGCGGCCGCCGCCCTGATTGTTTCCGGTACGGTCCAGAATTTATCGCAAGGCGCTGACATGGCCCGGCAAAGCCTTGATACCGGTAAAGCAAAACAGGCGCTTGATCGCTTGGTTGAGATTTATAAAGGCTGAGAATTTTCATGGCACAGGATATCCTTGAACAAATATGTGCGCAGAGACGGGATGATGTAAACCGCCTTCGGCATATCATTTCAGAAGATAATCTCAATGATCAAATAGCATCCCTGCCTGCGCCGCGTGGTTTTGCCGCGGCTTTAAAGCAGAAAAACGCCGATCAGGATATTGGTTTAATTGCGGAAATCAAACGCGCTTCGCCTAGCCAGGGCGAAATCCGCGCCGATTTTGATCCTGTCAGTTGTGCAATGTCTTATGCCCGGGCGGGCGCAAGCTGCCTGTCCGTTCTGACCGAACCGCATTGGTTCAAGGGTCGGGATCAATATATTGCCGACATCAAATCGGCTGTGGACCTGCCCGTACTCCGCAAGGATTTTATCATTGATCCTTATCAGGTTATTGAAAGCCGGGCGATTGGCGCGGATTGTATTCTGGTCATCATGGCCGCATTAGACGATGCCGCCGCCCGCGATATCTGCCAGACTGCACGCACATATGGGCTGGATATCCTGATTGAGGTCCATGATGCTTCGGAACGCGACCGTGCCCTGACGCTTGATTTTGATCTGCTGGGTATCAATAACCGTAACCTGAAGACCATGGCCATTGATATTAACACAACGCTGACCCTTGCCGCCGATATTCCGGCCGGTATCACGGTCGTCTCGGAAAGCGGTATTAACAGCTATCAGGATATCTGCCGTATGATGGAGCATGATATAAATTGCTTTCTGGTCGGTACCTCACTGATGCGTCAAACGGACCTTGAAACAGCAACCCGGCATTTGCTTGGGCACAGCTAATCTGATTTTCCCGCTTGACAGGAAACCAAAACCGGAACTAAAATAGAACAAAACAAGTCCATACCGTGCGGAGGTTCCTAAAATGCTCACCAAACAACAATTAAACCTGCTGACCTTCCTCCATGATTATATGGATGAACACAGCATTTCCCCGACATTTGATGAAATGAAAACAGCGCTGCATCTGAAATCAAAATCAGGTATTCACCGGCTCATCAGCGGGCTTGAGGAACGCGGTTTTATCAAGCGTCACGAAAACCGGGCCCGGGCCATTGAAATTCTTCGGCATCCTCAGGATCTCAACACGCGTCTTGTAAAAGAAGAAACCGCCGAATTCAAGCCCTCCAATGATGATCTGATCTCTGTACCGCTTTACGGTAAAATTGCCGCCGGTACACCGATTGAGGCCATTGCCAATGAACAGAATATGGTTGATGTGCCGATGGGCTTTTTAGGCGCCAGCGAATGTTACGCCCTTGAAATTGAAGGCGATTCAATGATGAAGGCCGGCATTATGGATGGCGATATTGTTTTGATCGAACGCTGCAATACGGCCAGCGATGGTGATATTATCGTCGCGCTTGTCGATGGTGAGGAAGCCACCCTAAAACGCCTGCGCCGTGAAATCGGTAAGGTCATCCTGCAACCTGAAAATGACTCCTACCAGCCGATCATGCTGGATGCCGCGCGGGTTCAGATTCAGGGCAAATTGAAAACGCTGTATCGGCATTACTAAAGCTTCATTTCATTTGAATGGCCCAAGGGCGTTTGCCACGCAATTCATTGGTGGTGACAATTCTGTAGCCTTCAGATTCAAAATATATGGCATGCGCCCCGGATTGCTTTAAATCAGGCCGGGTGATTGTCCGGGCCTTTTGACAGTTACCCGGCAACTCGTAAATTTGCGGGGCAATAACCAGTTCAGCACGGCTGCAATCTTGATAGCCCGCCATCGGGTCCTTAATAAAGGCAAAGACAGGGCTCTTATCAACCCTATAAATGCAGCCCCAGTCATCACAGCGCAAGGGATAGCCTTCCAGCCTGCCGCGATCGGGCCAGTATAGACGCTCTTTGCCGCCATATTCGCTTTGCCAGATAGATCGGGTAAAACGTTCTGCCCGGCTATCAGAAAAGGCCAGTTGCCCCTGCCCGTCATGCAGCGCGATCTGTTTTCCTTCATGGCTGATCAGTATATCGGGAAGTTGTCCTTGTCCTGCCAAAAACAGCCCCAGCACAATCAAAGGCACCCCGCCCCAGCGCAGACTGCCTTGCCAGATTGACGCCCATAACCCACCCAGCACGATAAAGATCAAAGCGATTTGCGGCCACAGCGGCGCCAACATCACCGCGCCCGGCATATTTGCCGTGCTGTGCGCCGTATCCAAAACAATATCAATCCCCCACAGGGCAATCCCCAAAAAGCCGCTTTCCAGATTAAAAGGCATCATGAAAACCGCAATCAGGCTGGCGGGCATAATCACAAAAGCGGTTAACGGTACGGCGATCATATTGGCCAGAACGCCGGGTAATAAGGCAACACGCTGAAAATGATACAATGCAAAGGGCGCTGTCGCGATAGAGGCGACAATCGTTGTCACAAAAGTTGCCAGCAGATAGACTGCGATTTTACGCTGCCAGCCATAGGCATATAAAACGGCGGCATAACGGCTGCGAAAGACTTCGTAAAAGGCAATCAGGCAGACAACGGCGGCAAAGGACATCTGGAAACTGGGGGTAAACAGGCTTTCAGGGGCAATTAACAGCACAAAGATCGCCGCAAACCCCGCCAGACGCAGTGAAATTGCCACCCTGTCAATAAGTATGGCAAACAGGACAATACCGGTCATAAAGACCGCCCTTTGTGCCGGTATAGGCGCCCCCACCAGCCAGCAATAGCCAAGAATACTGGCAAAAGCCATAAGCGCGCTGATCTTTTTAATCGGTAAATACAGTGTCGCCCAGGAGGATAATGCCAGTATGGCCCGGCTGAAGAAAAACACAAAACCGGCGACAAGACCGATATGCAGCCCGGAAATGGCCAATAGATGGGCAATGCCTGAGCTGCGTATATCTTCCCATGTATCCTCGGGGATCAGCCGCCGCTCCCCGGTCAGCAGGGCTGTTAATATTGCTTTTGCCTCTGTGCTGCCTTCCGTTGCCAGAATACGTTTTTTTAAACTCTCCCGCAGATTTTCTGCTGATGCCCTGTTCCGTGCTGGTTGCAGTGTTTTGAAATCTGCTATCGCATAACCGGTGGCACCAATCCCCTGAAAAAACATATGGCGTTGGAAATCATACGAATACGGCGCCACTGGTGGTGATGGCGGCAGTAAAACCGCCAATATGGATATTTTTGCCCCCGGCTCGGGCATACCAAATTTCTCAGCCAGTTTTATCCGCACATGGCGTGGTGTATCGGCCAGGGAAATATCTTCTATTTCAGTATCTTGCAGCAGAATCTTACCCCCGGATTGCTCCTTTTCAACCAGGCGAACAGTACCAATAACCTTCGCAGGACCAATTTCATCGGCAATCATCGGTGTGCCGGCATTAATCGTTCGAAAACCGGCCGCGGTAAAGCCAATCGCAACACAGAACACGCCGGTAAATATGATCCGCCAGACCTCTGCTCCATAGGCCAGAACCAGGCAGATAAACGATAATACCGTAAACAATATGCCAATATAAACAGAAGGTTCAAAAGATAAGCTAAAGTACCACCCAATGCCAAAGGCGACCAAAACAGGGCACCACAGAATCCATCTGTGATGCTGTTCTAAAAACGGGTCAACCAATCGCATAAATCTGTCACGCATATTTAAAATTAACAGAAGCCAACCGGTGGGTATACAGAAATCAAAGCCCTACAAACTGCAATTGCCGTTTTGCTTGTGTTTTTTTTCAAATTTTTAAGGAACTGATTGGCGTTCTATCTGTATAGGTTGGATGTTACCCATTTATTAATAAATATACGAAAAATCGGAGCGTCAAAATGCTGACCAAATCTAATAACCACAAAAAGAATAATGATCTAACCCTGACAACATTTGCAATCGTCACTCTGGTCGTTCTGGCGGCCGCAGGTCTTGGGTGTTATTTAGCAAGTGGTGACTTTAATATATTAAAAGAAACCACTTTTTCTCTAACAAAAACAGTCGGCTAATAAAAATAAACTTTTTTGGAACCCTGCAGACTTTGCGCCGTTTGTGAAACTGTAGAATGAATGCCAAATGACTGGAGAGATTTAGAATGGCTACAGAATCAAAAGGTATGAGCACTGGTGGTATGATCCTGATCGCCGTTATTGTTATTGGCGCACTGCTCATCGGCTGGGCAATGGCGAGTAATGATACAGGTGATAATCGCCTGCAGGAAGCCGCGCAAGAATTAACCGAGGATGATAAAGTATCCATCGAAGCCGGTGATTTTGAAGCTGAAATCTCGGAATAAAACGGAATTAATAAGAATTTCTGCCCCGAAATGGCCCGCAGCCCTCTTCTCAAAGAGGGTTGCGGGTTTCCGTTTTTTATAAAGGCTTTTTTTCAGCGTGATTAAAGCCTAGTCATCCCCCATTTTCAGGGCCGCGATAAAGGCAGATTGCGGAATTTCCACATTGCCATACTGACGCATTTTCTTTTTACCGGCTTTTTGCTTTTCCAACAGCTTGCGTTTCCGCGAAATATCACCGCCATAGCATTTGGATGTCACATCCTTGCGCAGTGCTGACAATGTTTCGCGGGCAATGACTTTGCTGCCAATCGCCGCCTGAACAGCGATTTTAAACATCTGGCGCGGGATCAGGTCCTTGAGCCTTTCGCACATGCCCCGTCCGCGACGTTCGGCCTGCGAACGGTGAACGATCATAGATAAGGCATCAACAGGCTCACCATTAACCAGAATAGACATTTTGACCAGATCGTCTTCGGCATAATCACCAAGCTCATAATCAAAGCTGGCATAGCCGCGGCTGATTGATTTTAAACGGTCATAAAAATCGAAAACGACTTCGTTCAATGGCAGTTTATAGGTCAGCATTGCACGATTGCCGACATAGCTCAGCCCTTGTTGAATACCGCGCCGTTCCTCACAAAGCTGTAACAGACCGCCCAGATATTCATCCGGTACCAGAATCGTGGCTTTGATCCAGGGCTCTTCAATATGTTCGATATAAACCGGGTCAGGCATATCAGCCGGATTGTATAACTCAACCATCTCACCGTCATTGGTATAGACATGATAAACCACCGAAGGGGCGGTTGGGATCAGATCCAGATCAAATTCACGCAGGAGGCGTTCCTGCACGATTTCCATATGGAGCATCCCCAGAAAACCGCACCGGAAGCCAAGGCCCAGCGCCATTGAGTTTTCAGGCTCGAAATGCAGGCTGGAATCATTCAGTGTCAACCGTCCCAGACTGTCGCGCAGTTTCTCGTAATCATTGGCGTCCGCCGGAAACAGGCTACAAAAGACCATCGGTACCGATGGTTTAAAACCGGGCAACGGCGTTTCGCACAGCTTTCTTTCATGGGTAATGGTATCACCGATCTTGGTTTCGGAAATATCCTTGATCCCGCAGGTTAAAAAGCCCATCTGTCCGGCGCCAAGACCTTTTGTCTTCAGCGGTTTGGGGGTAAAAACCCCGACCTGATCCGCATCATGGGTGGCCTTGGCATTAAAAAAGCGCAGCTTGTCTTTTTCCTTGATTTCACCATCAACCACACGGGTCAGGATCACAACGCCAAGATAGGCATCATACCAGCTGTCGACCAGTAATGCCTTTAGCGGTGCGTCGGCTTCGCCGCTTGGCGGCGGCAGGCGTTTGGTGATAGCTTCAAGCAATTCATGAGTACCAATCCCGGTTTTGGCCGAGACTTCAATAGCTTCACTGGCATCAATGCCGATGACTTCCTCAATCTGCTCCTTAACGCGATCAACATCAGCAGCCGGCAAATCAATTTTGTTAATGACCGGGATGATTTCATGATCATTTTCAATGGCCTGATACACGTTGGCCAGCGTTTGCGCCTCAACCCCCTGCGTTGCATCGACAATCAACAAAGAGCCTTCACACGCCGCCAGCGAACGGCTGACCTCATAGGCAAAATCAACATGGCCCGGCGTATCCATCAGATTCAGCTCATAGGTTTGACCATCATCAGCGTCATAATTCAGCCTTACGGTCTGGGCCTTGATGGTAATGCCGCGTTCACGCTCCAGCTCCATGCTGTCCAGCACCTGCTCTTTCATCTCACGGTTTGTCAGACCACCGCAAGTCTGAATGAGCCGGTCGGCAAGCGTTGATTTACCATGATCAATATGGGCAATGATCGCAAAATTTCTGATATGTTTCTGATCCGTCATAAGGGAAATATTCTTATCTGTCTTTTCTTTGGTTTTCGGGTATAATCGATGCACAATATAACGTGACTCCGGCAAGGATAACAGCAGAAAACGAAATACAATGCGGGTTTTTTACTTTTTTCTTTTATGTTTGCTCTTTTGCGGCCCTCAAAACGCAGCAGATGCAGCAGAAAACATAACGCAGGCCCTCCCCCAGGAAATGCGGGGATTATGGGCTGTACCCGACTGCCGCGCCCCGGAACGTTATGTTTATCACTCCAAAAGCCATGTTTTATACCTGACCGATGATGATGCCATGCTCCAGCCCATCCGCCTGAAAGGTAGCGGCCCGGATTACCAGATACTGGAAACAGAAGGAAAACAGCACCCTTTTTTGCTGCATAATGACGGTATTCTTGAGGTTGGCATCCTGGCAGAGGACGTGCCTTTGGTAAAAAGCGATAGCTGGAGCAACCTGCCGATTGACCAGCGCCGGGAATTCCTGCGTTGCGAAGATGAAACGCCTGCCCCGCATATGATTTCTGTACTTGCCCTGCAAGTGCTTGACCATCTTGAAGAGTCCTGCAAAACTGAAATTTCAAAAAGCTGTGCACAGACTCTGTTTAACCTGGCCGATTACGATAACAATGGTGAAATCAGTGTCGAAGAAGGGATTGAAGCCGGATTAGTCAGTCTATACCTGAACATCCATCTGCCCGGACAGGCCGTAAAAAATACAGTTACCGATGACTTATTGCAGAGTGGACACCGTGAAACCAGCGCCTATATGAATGATATGATTATTCAACTTGACCGGGACCAATCAGGCGCGATAAGTCTGGAAGAGCTTTACAGGCTACGCTCCGACACAGCAGAAAAGCTTTCCAATCACCCCGGTTTTCAGGCACAAAAAACGCTTATAACGACTTATCCGGCTATAGGCCATCAAAATTCAAACTAAAATGAAGGACAGCATAAATGACCCACACTATCGCCCTTGTTGATGATGACCAGAATATTCTGACTTCAGTCTCGATTGCGCTTGAATCCGAAGGGTTTGTGGTAAAACCCTATAAAGATGGGGAAGAAGCGGTTAAAGATTTGCTGAAAAACCCTGCTGATCTGGTCGTTCTGGATGTCAAAATGCCGCGCATGGACGGTATTGAAGTCATTAAGCATCTCAAAGAAAAAACGGAAATGCCCGTCATATTTCTAACCTCTAAAGATGACGAAATTGACGAATTGCTCGGCCTGCGTATGGGCGCTGAAGATTATATTACCAAACCTTTTTCACAACGCCTGTTATTGGAACGGATCCGCGTTATTCTACGGCGGCAGGATATGATTAAAAACGCTGGCGCCCTGCCCGGGGAGTCCCTGCCTTCTGATCATACCGAAATTCTGATCCGGGGGTCTTTGACGCTTGACGATGCCCGCCATATCTGTAGCTGGAAAGGCGAACCGGTTGATCTGACCGTCACCGAGTATCTGCTGGTGAAATCACTGGCCCAGAATCCGGGCCATGTGAAAAGCCGGGATCAGCTGATGAATTTTGCCTATGGTGAGTCCATCTATGTGGATGACCGCACGATCGACAGCCATATTAAACGTGTTCGTAAGAAATTTAAGCAGATAAATGATGATTTTAATCAGATCGAAACCGTTTACGGGGTAGGATACCGGTATAAGGATGATACGACCCGGTCTTAACAGACAGCGCATTGGGAAAGGACGAAAACTTTCGTCTCTGACATTTAAAATTCTGGGTGTGAACCTGGGGGCGATTTTTATGCTCGCTTTTGGTTTTCTGTATACCGCCCATTATGAACAGGATCTTATAAGCGCCGAATTGAGCGCCCTGAGCAAGGAAGCGGGGTTGATCAGTGCTGCCATTTCAGAAGGCGGCGTTCGTGAAACCCTGGATGAAAAACCCTATCTTGCCCGCGACCTTGCCCAGCTGATGGTCCGCAAAATCAGCACGGATACCGATTTTCGTATCTTATTATTTAACAACAGCGGCCTTTTGGTTGCAGACAGTCATCAGCTTGTCAGTACAGGCGGTGTTGTCGAAATTGTAGAAATAGACCCTCCGCCCCATATGGTCCCCTGGCATGTTCAACTGCAAAAGAAAGCTTCCGGCTATCTTGGCTACCTGCCGACGCGTCTGAATTTACCCTTATTTCCCGGTGTTGACAGCAGTTCAATTCAAAACTTCCCCAACCTGATTGATACTTTGCAAGGCACCGCCCACCAGCAGGCCTGGCATACGCCGGGAGATGATATCATGTTAACAGCATCCCAGCCGGTGGCCCGTTTAAAACAGGTTCTGGGTGCGGTGATGCTGATCCGTACCGGTGACCGGATAGATGATGCGATTCAAAGCGTGCAGTTAAATGTTCTGCGGGTCTTTCTGGGCACGCTTGCCATTACCATCTTTTTATCCCTCTATCTGTCGACTGAAATCGTCACCCCGATACGAAGGCTTTCGCAAGCGACTAATAAAATGCGTTTTCGGCGTGAGGACGAGATGCCCATCCCTGATATGACAGGCAGAAATGATGAAATCGGCGATCTTTCGCTTGCGCTTCGGGAAATGACCTCGGCCCTGAACACCCGATTACGGGCAATTGAAAGTTTTGCCGCTGATGTTGCACATGAATTGAAAAACCCCCTCGCCTCTGTCCGCAGTGCCGTTGAAACGCTGCCAAAAATAAAAGATATAAAAAAACGAGACCGTTTACTGGAAATCATCCAGCAGGATGTCCAGCGTCTCGACCGGCTGATCAGTGATATTTCTGCCGCCTCCCGCCTTGATGCAGAGCTGAGCCGTTTTGAACGGGCGCCGGTGCAGCTTGACAGTCTGCTTAAAAATATGGCTGATAATTATCGTGACCGTGATGATGTAAATATCAATATCAGCTTTATACATCAGGCACAGGAAGACGGCGCCGTAATTTACGGTGATGAAGGTCGTTTGGGACAGGTCTTTGCCAATCTGATTGATAATGCGCTGTCCTTTGCAATACCGGACACTGAAATTAGAGTATGTCTCGATCGTCAGGAAGATACCCTGTATGCCTGGGTTGAAAATGAGGGTCCGAGCATTCCTGAAAGCAAGCTTGAAACGATATTCCACCGTTTTTATACAGAACGCCCCGAAGGCGCCCAATTCGGCATGCATTCCGGACTGGGGCTCAGTATTTCCAGTCAGATTATTGCCGCCCATAATGGACGGATATGGGTCGAAAACCTGCCGGATGATGCCGGAAACACCCGTTATGTCCGCTTTACCGTGGCGCTGCCTGCCTATGATGAATAAACAGAACCACATATTCGCCGCGACCTGTATCGCCCTGCCCCAAAAAAATGGTGTGCTGTTACGCGGTCCCTCCGGCGCCGGAAAATCGGAATTTGCTTTTCGTCTGATCAGTCATTTTCAGGCCCAGCTGGTCAGCGATGATCAGGTCAGGTTGGAGATTAAAAATAACAGGCTCTATGCCAACCCGCCTGAGACCATTAAAGGCCTTTTGGAACTGCGCGGCATCGGCATTGTAAAATTACCCTATACGGCGGATATCCCCATTAAAATGATTGTTGATCTTGACAATCCAGAGCACGAGCGCCTGCCCGATCCCGCATTTGAAACCCTGCATGGTATAGCCCTACGCCGGATTATTATAGACCCGTTTGAAAATCTGGCGGCAGACAAGCTTTTGCTTGCTCTCAAAGCAGATTTTCTTTAGCTCTTTACCTGCGCTGTAAAAAGATTAAGCTTGGAAATTGATGGACACAGATACACAAAATAAAAGTACAATTCTGCTGGTAACCGGGCTTTCCGGCGCCGGTATGTCAACGGCGCTCAAATCCCTGGAAGATATGGGGTATGAGGTTATGGACAACCTGCCCATTGCGCTGGTTCAGGCCGCGGTCAATAACCGTACCGATCCGCCAAAGCCGCTTGCCATTGGCATTGACTGCCGCACCCGTGATTTTGACGCCCGTGCCCTGCAAAATCTGATGCAGGATTTAAAAGAAAATCAGAATATTGATACACGGCTATTATTGATGACAGCCGCCGATTCTGCGCTTCAGCAACGTTTCAGTGAAACCCGGCGGCGGCATCCGCTTGCTCTTGACCGTTCCGTTTCTGATGGTATCG
>JBNJDW010000009.1:0-18860 GCA_051745265.1 Pseudomonadota bacterium | reverse complement strand
GGAACGTAATATCAGGCAATATGTCATCGAAAGCTGGGAAAACCTGCAGGCGGCCCGGGCCGGCATCGCCGCCCGTCAGGCACAGATTGAGGCCTCTGAAATTGCTTTTGAAGGGGTCAGTGAGGAATCGCGCTATGGCTCACGGACCGTGCTTGATGTTCTGGATGCCGAACAGGAACGCCTGAATGCCCGGGTTGATTTGGTCAGCGCAGAATTTGATGTTATTATGGCCCAATATCAGCTGTTGGCCGCAACCGGGCAATTAACGCCGGGTTTCTTTGATATCGATGATATTACGGCTGAATTGGAAACACATTATCAGAAAACCAGACAAAACTGGCTGGGGCTGGGTATCGAACAAGGTGACAGATAGGGCGTATATAAAAGAAAAGGACTCGCTTTTTGGCAAAAACTGTCCTAAGTATTTTAATTACCGTTTTTATAATGTAATATGAATAGGCTGGGGTAACCGGGTATCAAATATGGCAGAACAAACCGAAGCAGAACAGGATCCGTCAATCGAGGAGATTTTACAGTCGATCCGCCAGATCATCTCTGAGGATGATGAAGAGGGCGCGGATGCTGCTGAGACGGCTGATCAAGACACGGCTGGTGATGCCGGGACCGGAACGGAAGCCGGAGACAAAGCCGGGCCTGATGTTGACCTGTCGCCGGAGGCGTCAGATGATAATGCCGGCCCGGATGTCGATTTAAACCCGAAAGATACAGATAACGCCGGTCCGGATGTCGATTTGACACCCGAAGATGATGATGACCAGACCGGGGGAGATGTGGATCTGTCACCGGAAGGTGAAGAAGAGGTCACGGGCGTTGATCTTAATCTAAACCCAGCCGCTGAGGGTGATGATAATGATGGAAATGACGATGATATACTCGACCTGACCGATAAAGTCGAAGAACCGCAAGCCGGGGACGAAACGGAAATGACAGCAGACGAAGATAAAACCATGGATGAAGAGACCAAGCCGGAAGCTGCGGCTGAAGAACCTGAGATCGCTCTGGATGATTCAAAGCCGCAATCCGAACCTGAGCCTGAAGCAGAAGAAGCTGCGGCTGAACCGGAAGATCAGGATGATACCTGGGAAACCGGCGAAGATGCAGGTGACGCAGAGGAAAAGGACGACACAGCGGCTAAGAAAGATGATGAACTTGCCGCGCTGTTATCAGAGCAGACAGAACATGCCGCGATTGCCGCCTTGGGCAAGCTGGCCGGAAATATGCCGGTTGAACGTAAAGACCATCAAAGCGGTATTACACTGGAAGACATCACCCGCGATTTGATGCGGCCTTTGCTGAAAACCTGGCTGGATGAAAACCTGCCCGATATGATTGAACGTCTGGTTCAAAAAGAAATTCAGAAACTGACCCGCCGGATGGAAGACGACTAGGTCTGGCCGTGACAAGGTGAAGACAAATAACAATTAAAAAACCCCGCCAATCCGGCGGGGTTTTTGTGTCTGTATTCTATACGTGTTTTTAGCGGACCAGAACCATATCCACCCGGTTCAATGGTGTTTGTTCTGTTTCATCGCCAAGGGCCCGAACATCGATCCGTGTGGAGCGAATGCCCTGATCCATAAAGTATTTGCGAACCTTAATGGCGCGTCCCAAAGCCACTCGTCTGGCGGAACTTGAGGAGCCATCCGTTGATGCGGCGTAAGAACGAAGCTGTAAACGGCGGTTTTCATCTGCTTCCAGTTCCGCGATCACGCTGTCCAGATTTTGCTGAAGTTCCGGTTTCAGATCACTGTTGGCACCGTCAAAAACCAAAGACTGATCGATAGAAGAACGGTCATCTGTGTCAGCTGTATTGCGTGGCGCTGCAGCCTGCTGGCTTGGTGAAGCCTGCCGTGCTGCGGGCTCAATACGGTTGTTTTCATTATGACTGGTTTGATATTGCTCTGTGTCTCTGTCTTGCTGATTATGAGCGGCAGACACAGAAGGCTGTTGTTCCGGCTCATCTTTGTTAGGTTTAATCACTTCAGGCTTCATTGTATCTGATTTTATCGCCAGATTTTGTGGGTTCTTTGTGTTCTCAAAAGGATCAAAAGCAGGATCAACCGGTGCTGCCGCAGTTTCTTTGCTGCGGTCAACTTTGAAAGCGACAGGCTTTTCCTGGGCCGGCGGCTCATTCCAATTGATTTGAGGCGCTGACTTTGTCTCCTGTGTTGCGGTTTGGCGTTCAGTTGTCACACTGGCTTCTTTATCTATAACCGGAAGCGTTTCACGTTCTGAGGAGACGGGCGGCGGTGTCGGTGTTGAAACCGTCGGTGGCGCCGGGCTTTGTGATTGATAGCTGTCAATATTTCTTGTTGTGCTGTCATCCGCATAACGGTCTTCCCGTTCTTTGGGGTTAACAGTGCGACGCGGCATCATTGGTTCAGATACTGTCTCTATTTCAGGCAGCTGCGGGCTTGGCTGCTGTTTGATGTTTTGTGGCTCTGCTCTGGAAACCGGGGCCATATCCTGATCAACATCCGGTGCCGGTTGTGTGACCTCAACCTTGATATCCGGATTTCTTTGCGTTGGAGGTGTGGTTTCCCTTTGTGGCGTTGTGGTCGGTTCAGCTTTGGCTTCATGTGCCTTGACCGCGGCCTCGGTTAGCCTTCTTGCCTCTGATGATGAATCCTCTTCTTTTTTCCGCGGATCAAACAGTTCAGCATTGGGAATAGGGGCATAGCCCTGTTCGGGCGTATAGGATGCCTGAACATCGGTCGGGGAAGGCGTATTATTTTTTACATCACCTGCCAACCGGTCTACGGACCGTTCGATAACATCAAAGAAAGAAGGCCGCGGCGGCGCTTTTTTCGCTGCGGGCCGTGCTGGCGGCTGCGAAGGTACGGGTTGCGTTTGTGTAACCGTTTCAGGCGTTCTTTGGCTGATGGTGACTTCTTCAATGGGCGGCACATCATAAGCCGGGTTACTTATGGGCTCTGGCCGTGTTTCAGGAACGGGCTGAGAAACGGGCTCAGCAACAGGTTCAGGCGCCGGATCATAGTTTGAAGTTGATTTGACCACCTCAATTTCGGGCATTTCTACGGAAGATGAATCGACAGGAGCCGGTTGATAGGCAGGTTTTGGTTCAGGTTTTGTTGCAGGTCTGGAGGGCGCTTCTGAGGGCCGCTCGGATGTTCGGTGTGCCTGTTCTAAAGGTGGCAGGCTGCGCGGTGCCATAGTCTCGACATCGGCAATACCCGGTGCATCAGCTCTGGTAAAGGTTGTTGAGCGGCGGGGCCGGTCAGAAACCTTTGGCGCTGCCCTTTTTTCTATTTCTGCATCAGCGGTTGGGCTGTTACGCGATGTATTTGTTGCCAGAGAGGTCGGGGCGAAAGGCTCAGCCGTATCTACAGGCTGGGGCTCAGGATTTGCTATAGGCGCATATTGCTGTGCGCTGGCCTCGGCCTTACGCTGTTTTTCCAGCATCGCGCGGGTTGGTTTTAATGTAATGGTGTCGCGTTTTGGCGCGGGCTTTGATGCGGGCGCTGGCTTAGTCTTGGATGCTGAAGCATAATTGGGGTTTAATTTAATAGGCGCTGCAGTGTCCGATGTTGCTTTTTTATCCGTAGAGCCGATGACATCAAGGTTAAGTTCGATTGCAGGTTTACCTGTTGGCGAGTCATAGTAACGTGTGTTGGCCAGCGCCTCCTGCGTTGCGGAAAGTGTGATCAGCGCGCTTGTCATTGAAGCGGCCAGAAGAATATGCTTTTTAGATTTTAAATGTGTCATGATACAGCTTTCTCTTTTTGCGACGATTTGCCTGCGTTAAGAATGAGTGTCCGAAGTTCGTGATGAATGGAGCCGTTGGCGGCAAGAGCTTCGTTCTGATATATGTTGTTCTGCCCTTTGGTGATATCGGTAAATACGCCCCCGGCCTCGGTGATGATCAGACTGCCTGCGGCCAGATCCCATGGTGAAAGATTACGTTCCCAGAAACCATCGAATTTTCCGGATGCGACATAGCAAAGATCAAGCGTAGCACCGCCCATACGGCGCAGACCGGAAACCTGATGCATAATGGCATCAATCTCGGCAGAAAACAGCTTGATGTCTTTATGGGGTACGCCATGTCCGGGCAGGCCGGTACCAACCATACAGTCTGCCAGTTTGCTGCGGCGGGAGCATTCCAGACGGCGGTTATTCAGGTAAGCGCCATTACCACGCTCGGCCCAGTATAAATCACCGGAAACGGGTTCATAAACGACAGCGGCAATGATTTTGCCTTTTTCTTCGGCGGCTATTGAAACGGCCCAGCGTGGAATACCGTGCAGAAAATTGCTGGTCCCATCCAGCGGATCAACAATCCAGCGGCGGTCGGGGTCTTCTCCCTTGGTTTCACCGCTTTCTTCCATCAGGAAACCGAATTTTGGCCGGGCTTTGGCAAGTTCTTCGCGAATGATTTTTTCAGCACGGATATCGGCGGCACTGACAAAATCACCGGGACCTTTTTTGGAAACCTGAAGATTTTCAACTTCACCAAAATCACGTGACAGGCCGCGGCCTGCTTTTTCAGCGGCACGGACCATGACATTGATCAGGGCGGAGCGGCGGGAAATGCTCATTTTTTATCAGTCCTTTGCACGTTCGACATAGCTGCCGTCTTCGGTTTTGATGACAATACGGGTGCCGGCCTCAATATGAGGCGGTACCATAACTTTGGCGCCATTTTCAAGAACAGCGGGTTTATAAGAAGAGGACGCCGTCTGGCCTTTAACCACAGGATCGGCCTCGACAATTTCGAAGCTGGCCTGATCAGGCAGGGTCACATTCAGCGGGCCTGTTTCATGCATGGCAACAGAACAGATCATACCGTCTTTCAGGTAAACGGCGGAATCGCCAATAAGCTCACGCGGGATCGCAACCTGTTCAAAGCTTTGGTTATTCATAAAGTGATATTCCTCACCATCGGTATAGAGGAATTGATAGTCAACGGCTTCGACATGCGCTTTTTCAATGGTTTCCTGCGTTCTGAAACGCACATTTGTTTTATTGCCGGCGACAATGTCGCGCATTTCAACCTGGACGACAGAGGCGCCTTTACCGGGCTGCATAATATCGCTTTTGAGGACGACCCAAAGCTTATCATTATATTCCAGAACATTTCCCTGACGGATGGCGATGGCATTAATTTTCATCAAAAACCCCTGTGGATGATGGTTTGACAATATCCTTATTGTTTACGGGGTTTAGCCCCTTTTGTCGAGAGTAAACTGCGGTGCCAAGCCCTGCCAGAGCCGATTTCAGCTCATCATCTTCAATCTGATCGAGATGGCTGTTTAATTGCTGCGTTTCTGCCCCGGTTAATGGAATGGCTGAGGATGAATAGGTCTTACCAGCCGTTAGTAAAGAGGAGGAGACATGGCGGATCTGGATGTCTTCGATCGCATTGAAGCCCATAAACTGGTTAAGCTTTTGAATCAGAATATCCTTTTGCATCGTCACATCCGGAACACGGGCGCCGGGAACCCCCAGTTTTAATACGGCGGTGTTTTGACGTTCGTCAGTTTTCCGGCGGAATTTTAATTCCAGCGGAACAGCATATCCGGCAAGCTCAGGCCCGGCAATGGCAGGCCAGTTATTGACCAGTTGGCCATACAGGGCTGATTTTTTTCCAAACACCGGATCAGCTATGGATTTTACGATGCCTGATAAAAGGCGGGGCTTGTTCATATGCATTTTCTGTTATAAGTAACTTTACACGTTTTAAAATAAAGGAATTGGAACAGAGAAACAATGTCTGTTACTGCAAATCAGGCCGATGAGTTACAGGAAAAGCTGCTGGATTGGTATGACCGGCATCGCCGGGTGATGCCTTGGCGGGCCAGGCCCGGGCAATTGCCTGATCCTTATCAGGTCTGGTTGTCCGAAATAATGCTGCAGCAAACCACGGTGACCGCAGTTAAGCCTTATTTTGAAAATTTTATGAGCCGATGGCCAAGTGTTGATAAACTGGCAGAGGCAGAGCTTGATGCTGTATTGCAGTGTTGGGCGGGCCTCGGCTATTATGCCCGCGCCCGCAATCTGCATAAATGTGCCCGTATTGTCAGAGCAGAATATGGCGGGCGTTTTCCAGACAGCGTCGAAAACCTTATGAAGTTGCCGGGCATTGGGCCTTATACCGCGGCTGCGATCGCTTCTATTGCTTTTAATCAGCCGGTGGTGGCAGTAGATGGCAATGTTGAGCGCGTGGCGGCCCGTTTTTTTGGATTGGAAGCGCCTTTGCCTGATGTAAAGCCGGAGCTGAAGCGGGCGGCTGAATCTGTGGGCTGCAATAATAATCGCCCCGCTGACTTCACCCAGGCTTTTATGGAGCTTGGGGCAACAGTCTGCACGCCAAAATCACCGAAATGCATGATCTGCCCGTGGCAAACAATGTGTAAAGCCTATCATACGGGGATGGCCGAGACATTGCCGCGACGAAAACCTAAAACCCCAAAGCCCAAAAGATATGGTAATGTTTTCTGGATTACCGATGATCAGGGCAGGGTTTTATTGCGCCGCCGTCCGGAAAGCGGCCTTTTAGGCGGAATGATGGAGTTCCCCTCTGGTAAATGGCAGGAAGGTGGCCATATGCCTGTGTCCTCTGCCGATGTGCCGGTCTCGGCTGCATTTATAGGAGCGCCTGCTGTTGAGATTCGGCATATTTTTACCCATTTTGAGCTTTATCTTAATCCACACCACTATGTTTACACCGGATCTGGTGTTGATGAAACGCCTTATAAATGGGTGGAACCGCAGAGACTGGCAGAGGAGGCTTTGCCCAGCGTTATGATAAAAGTGAAAAAGATTTTTTTCTAAAACTATACTCATGGCAGGATTCTGATGTATACTTAATATATATACGGTTTCAGATTAAGGGTAGAAATATGAGATTTTCAGCTATTGGCATCTTCGCATTTATGTTCACAATGATCTTTTTCTCTGTGCCAGCTCAGGCGCAGGAAACTATTGGGCGCGGGTATTCTGTCGCTGATTACAGAAGTCTGGTTCAAACTTATTTAGGGTTCTATAATGGTGGAAACCCAACATCTGATATGATTGATGACTATGCTAAATTAACTTATTGCAAATTATATAAGCAACATTTTAGAGATGATTTTGAATGGGCCGTTATTCAAGAAGACCTGAAGGAAAGTTTTCATTCTAGCCATAACGAGACTAATTATCATTATGAAGTTGGCGGCGATATACAAATAGATCGTTATGATTTCGAAAGAAAGAGTTTTCCGATACAAGAGAGATATCAGTTACGTAATGTAGGTAAAATTTCTATTTATTCGCCTGATTCATATTTCAGCTTTTGTGGTGAAACAGGATTTCCAAAGCATTTACCAAGTACTTTCATCTTATCATCTTCTAAGCCTTTAAATATTACAGAAGTTCCCGTTCCGGAAAGCAAAGCCAGACAGATCATAGATCATATAAATGTTAGAGAAGGTGAGCGTGTTATTTTTATCCGTTTTCGTATGGAGTTCCTTGATTATAAAATAGAAAAATTACAGTCTAAGACCCTCGTCGCCCATGTCCATGGCAATGTTACAGCGGTGGATTTCTTTCTGGATCCGCAGCTGACGCAGAAAATTTATTCTGTTGATCTTGAAAAGATGTATTAAGCCTGCTGACTCTTCAAGAGAAGAGCTCTGCCTTTAACTGTTGACGCAGCATATCAATCGGCACTGCACGGCCCTGATCTTCGAAATGCCAGAACGTCCAACCGTTGCAGGACGGTGCCCCTTGGAGTGCCGCACCAACCTGGTGGATTGAGCCGCGCTGCTCCCCTGTCGGGTTACGGGCAATCAAGTTTCCATCGGCGCGGACACGAGCTGTATAACGCCGGCTGTTGTCAAACAAAACGGTGCCGGCTTCAAGAATGCCGCGTTCAATGAGCTGACCAAACGGAATACGTGGTTCGGCACGTTTGTTGACAGGCTTAACCAATGTTGCATCATTGTTAAAAGTAATATCGCTAATGCGCTGTTTTGCAACGTCAATATAATCCTGATCGCGCTCAATCCCGATAAAGTGACGGCCCAGTTTTTTGGCAACAGCGCCTGTTGTTCCGGTACCAAAGAAGGGGTCCAGAACAAGATCACCCATATCCGTCGTCGCCATCAGGACGCGATGGAGCAGGGATTCAGGTTTTTGTGTCGGGTGGGCCTTTTTGCCTTCTTCGTTTTTCAGGCGTTCTCCACCGCTGCAGATCGGAAGAACCCAGTCACTGCGCATTTGCAGATCATCATTCAGGGCTTTCATCGCTTCATAATTAAAGCAGTATTTTGAATCCTTTGATTTAGAGGCCCAGATCATTGTTTCATGGGCGTTGGTAAACCGGCGCCCACGGAAATTGGGCATCGGGTTGGTTTTACGCCAGATAACATCATTTAACACCCAAAAGCCCATATCCTGCAGGGCAGCACCAAGGCGGAAGACATTATGATAGCTGCCGATCACCCAGATCGCGCCGTCATCTTTTAAGATACGGCGGGCGGCAGAGAGCCAGTCACGGGTGAATTGATCGTAAACCGCCAGGCTGTCAAATTTATCCCATTCATTATCAACGCCATCAACCCGGGAATTATTCGGGCGGTGCAGATCACCGGAAAGCTGAAGATTATAAGGCGGGTCAGCAAAAATTAGATCGACCGAGCGGGCAGGCAGGCCCTGCATTAATTCAATACAATCCCCTTTTAAGATGGAATCTTTTGGCAGGTCTTCAAATTTATGAAGCTGATCTTCTGTATTGTTTTTTGTGTTGATGGTCATATTCGTTTTCCCACTTTCTTGATGTTTGCTGATTTCATGATGAGTCATTTTCGAATCAGCGTCAAGAAGAAAAGTGAAAAAAGAATCAATAGAGTCAGGAAGTTATTGCAAGAACTTCAGAAACAGGCTTAAAGAATCTTCGATGATGCGGCGTAACGCCATGAATTTTAAGGCCCTCAAGATGTTTATGGGTGCCATAGCCGGCATTTGTATCCCACCCATAGTCTGGAAATTCATTGGCAAGTTTTCTCATGATGTCATCACGAAATTCTTTGGCGATGATAGAGGCTGCGGCAATAGAAATGGATTTCTGGTCGCCTTTGATGACGGCTTGCATCCGGCAGGGCAGGTCGGGCGTTTTATTGCCATCTATCAGGGCGGTTGCCGGTAGAACGTTTTGTTGCCCGCAAAGCTCTTCGTATGCGCGTTTCATCGCGATAAAGGTGGCATGGTAGATATTGTGCTGATCAATTTCGGCGACATCGGCAAGGCCTATACCAATATGCGCGATATCACGCAGACCCAGGCAAATTTGTTGCCGCTTTTGCGTGGTCAGTTTTTTGCTGTCATTGATCATCCGTATGGTGTCAGTACCGAGTGCCTCGGGCTTTAGGACTACGGCGGCAGCCACCACCGGCCCGGCCAAGGGGCCGCGGCCGACTTCATCTATACCACAGACCGGGCCTGTAAAGCTTTGCTCAATCTGATAATCAGGAAGACTGCTTTTCATGTTAAGTTCCGGCCCGCTTTACAATAACCTGCTGAAAAGGGAGGAAACGGAAATAGCGCTTGATAATTTTTAACTGATGGCGTTTTAGCAGGGCTTCAAGCCCTTTGCGGGAAATATAGTAAACCCGTTCAGGATAGCGCACTTCTTTCCAGCGCAGGAAGTTTTGGGGGATCATGAAGTGATTGCCATCACAAAGATCGAGATACAAACAACTGTCTTCGTTCATTAAGGATTTAAGGCTTTTAATGTAAGTATCTGGATTGTTAGTGTTTTCCAGGCCGTGGCTGCAGAAGATGGCATCAAATTTCTCTTCGCTTTTTGCAAAGTTTTCAAGATTACTTTCAATGAAACGGGATTTGTGAAAGCGTTTTTCGCCAACCTCAATGCAGTATTTATTCAGATCGATACCGCAGGCATCGGGAAATCCATGGATACGGGCAAGTTCGACACGGGTCCCGTTACGTGAAAGAACATCAATAAATTTAGGGCCTGAAACCAGCTCCTTCATGTCTTCGAGGTGTTTCAGAAAATGTTTGCGCTCTCTGGAATGTGGAAAAGCAGGTCGTTTAGCGTAGATGCTGGCTTGTAAAGTTTCAGCGATATCGGTGTCAGTTGGTATCGGTGTGCTGGTAACAGATTCACAATGCCGACATGACCAGAATTGTATCTGGTCAAGACCGGCCAGTTGATAGAGTTCGTTTCCTTGCTGGCATATCGCGCAGGTCAAATCCGTTTGAGACGGCGCAGGATCTTTGATCTTTTCAGTCACGATCATCCTTAAGATTTAAGTTTACCCAAAACAACAATACTGTCCGTGATGCTATAGCCATAGCCATAACCAAAACCACTGGGGCCCGTACCTTTTTGCAGGGCGCCGGCACTGTACTGATGTTGATGTGCACCGCGGAGCAGGGGCGTTACAGAGATAACTTCATAACCATCCATGGCCAGGGCATTGCAGGCATCTTCAACATTCTGACCGGTAAGGTCGCCATCAATCAGATTATCGGATTGATGACCTGTTGGCATTTGTTCCTCAACAAATTCATAAACCGGCTCTTCCTTCGTGATTTTTTCAGGCTTTAGCATGCCTTTGGTTTTTTGCACTGTACGGGTACCCGTCTGACGCCGGATCGTACGTATTTCGTAGTCTTCGGCCATAGGAACGGGGACAAGAATATGTTTGTAGGTCGGTTTGCTGTCGCTCATTTTGTCAGTATACCCAACTTCCAACCAAGAGGAAAGATGCTTAATTCAGAGGATCAAACGGTACAGATTCCAGCGCTTCACTGTGATCTTCTTCTTCCGATACAGCGCGGGAATCTTTCTCAATATATTGATAAAGTGCCCGTAATATTTCTGTTACGCCCTCGCCACTGACGGCTGAGAGCAGCATGACGTCCTTGCCAATGGCTTCTTCCAGCGTTTTTTTCTGATCTTCGGCAAGTTCCGGTCCCAAAGCATCGGCTTTATTCAGGCCGATAATTTCAGGTTTGTTGGCAAGCCCGGAACCGTAAAGTTCCAGTTCACGCCGAATAACCCGATAGTTTTCGACAATATCATCATCCGTGGCATCAACAAGATGGAGCAGTACATTTGTACGCTCAACATGGCCCAGAAAACGATCGCCAATCCCAAGTCCTTCATGCGCGCCCTCAATCAGACCGGGGATATCGGCCATCACAAATTCATTGTTATCGACATGGACAACGCCCAGATTAGGGTGAATCGTGGTGAAGGGGTAATCGGCGATTTTAGGTCTGGCACGGCTGCAAGAAGCCAAAAAAGTTGATTTTCCGGCATTGGGCATCCCGACAAGACCGGAATCGGCAATCAGTTTTAAACGCAGCCAGACGGCAATTTCTTCGCCTTCCCAGCCCGGGGTTGATTTGCGCGGTGCCTGATTGGTTGAAGATTTATAACGCAGGTTACCAAAACCACCATCACCGCCGCGCAGAAAAATAAACCGCTGTCCGGGTTCAGTGATATCAGCAAGCACGGTTTCCTTGTCTTCGGAGAGAATCTCAGTTCCGACCGGAATTTTAATGATGCAGTCTTTGCCGTCTTTACCGGTTTTCTGGCGCCCCTGACCGTGATGGCCGCGTTCGCCTTTGAAGTGCTGTTTATAACGAAAATCGATCAGGGTGTTCAGGTTGTCAACGGCTTCAAAAATAATATGGCCGCCACGACCACCATTGCCGCCATCGGGGCCGCCATATTCCAGATATTTTTCCCGGCGGAAACTGACACAACCCGCGCCGCCATGGCCACTTTGCAGATGAACTTTGAACTGACCGAGGAATTTCATAATAACCTTTGCCTAACAAAAAAAGGGGCGTTAAGCCCCTTTAAATTTTGTGTCTGTTGCGGGTTTATTCAGCAGCAGCGCTAATCTCACCTTCCGGGACAATCGAAACAAAGCTACGATCATTGCGGGATCTGTTAAATTTAACCTGGCCATCTACCAATGCGAAAAGGGTGTGGTCTTTGCCCATACCAACATTGCTGCCGGCGTGCACTTTGGTGCCGCGCTGGCGAACCAGAATGTTTCCAGCCAAAACAGTTTCGCCGCCATAGCGTTTTACACCAAGGCGCCGACCTGCGGAGTCGCGACCGTTTCTTGAACTACCACCAGCTTTTTTATGAGCCATTGTCCTGTTCCTTTATTCTCTAACGTTTGGTTATGCCGCTTTAATATCGGTAACCCGCAAAATCGTAACATCCTGACGATGCCCTTTTTTACGGCGATAATTATGGCGACGTTTCTTTTTAAAGACGATGATCTTAGGGGTGCGGGCCTGCGCAACGACTTCTGCTGTTACAGAAGCGCCTTTGACCAAGGGCGTACCCAGGCTTGGCTTGCCAGCTTCACCGACCATCAGAATTTCATCCAGGGTAACTTTATCGCCATCTTTGGCGTCCAGTTTTTCAACGCGGATTACATCACCCTTTGCGACGCGGTATTGTTTACCGCCTGTTTTTAAGACTGCGAACATTTTGTTTTATCCAGTTTAGTGTTGTCATCATGACACTCAAGTTGGTGAAATATACTGAATGAGACATATATGTCAAGGCTTTTCACCGATATTTTAAAAAACTTTTCTACGTCCCCTTTTTTAAGATAAAGCCCGCACGAGCGGGGGACTCATGCGGGCTTCGTAACCGGGTAACCAAGTTGGGGTTTTCAGGGGAGTTGAGCTGTAGTCTTGATCACCCGTCGGCCCCGTAAAAAACGAGGCCAAACCAATTTTTATATGTAAGTTTGAAACTGTAAGCCAGTAAATAGCATACCGGACTGAATTTCAAGCTTAAAAACAGGCCTTCAGGCTATCTTTTTAACATAAAGCAAAATAAAGGCAACTATTTTTTCATATTTTCTTAACTTTCCGTTAAGAAACAAAGGGAAAGCGAAACTGGAAGAGCTGTGTTTTTTATGTCACGAAGATACATTTTTTTTGTAAGGGCTTAAAAAAGCAAAATAATGGGATGATGATTCGCCTTTTCCTATTTCATATCCCGCAAGGCTTTATAAACCTCTTCAACATGATTTTTGACCTTAACGCCGCGCCAGATGTGACGAATGATGCCATCAGCATCTATCAGAAAAGTGCTGCGCTCGATTCCCATGTATTTTTTGCCATACAGTGATTTTTCAACCCAGGTGCCGTAAGATTCGCAAATGCTGCCGTCTTCATCGCTGACCAGTGGAAAGGTCAGGTCATATTTGTTTTTGAACTTATCATGTTTGGCGGGAGAATCTTTGGAAACACCGATAACAGCGGTATTCAGTTTTTCAAAATCGGGTAAGACATCACGAAAGCCGCAGGCCTGTTTGGTGCAGCCGGGGGTGTTATCCCGTGGGTAGAAATACAGCACAACAGTCTGTCCCTGAAAATCGGACAGGGTAACCGTGTCATTGCTATCAGCGGGAGCCGTAAAATCGGGTGCCGTCATGCCGGGTTCCAGAGTCATTTCATATCCTTTTATGCAGTTTAAGTAATAATGCCCTTATTATAAGCATATGGCACACTAAATTATTAACAGGAGTTTAACATAGAGGTGCTGCCATGCAAACAAAAGTGCAGAGCAAAAATACGGCACGCAGGAGACGCATCAAAACGCGTTATCTTCAGATCCGTATGAGCCAATGGTTTGACACCTTGTTCCCACAGTCTTTCAGAATCGATGGCCGTCTTGATTTTCGTGAGAACATAGTGCCTAAATTCCTGAGCCGACGCGGGAAACTGGTTTACGAACTGGGCGGCGGCAGTACGCCGGTTATTTCAGTTGCAGCAAAACAGAAATATAATCTGAGAGTAATCGGCGTGCATCATAGTGACTATGATCTGGCGCTTGCCCCTGAAGACAGCTATGACAAAACAATTTTGGCCGATATTACCAAGTTTTATGGTGCCGGTGACGCTGATATGGTTATCGGTGAATCAATCCTGAATCAGATTGAAAGCTGCGATAATGCCATGCAGCGCATCAGTACGATGATCAAGCCGGGCGGTATGGGACTGTTCTATGTGATATCCAGACGCAGCTTGTTTGCCCGTATGTATTGCCTGACATCCAATCGCCATTTTCGTAAGCTGTTGTTTCGCCTATTTCCGCCGAAAGGTGAAGGATATGATCTTTCAAAAGGCGTGTATGAGCAATGCAGCCCCAAAGAACTCTATCGACTGGCATTGGCCAATGGTATGGAAGTTCTTTCGATCCGGCCATATTTCAATGGTCCGTATTATCAGGCTGTATTTCCGATTTATGTTTTCTGGCGGATCTGGATCGCATTTTACAGGCTCTTTTCCGGACAGGAAGCTGCGGAGAGCTTTACACTGATTGTGCAAAAGAAATGGCATTAACAGGGGATCAGACCGATTTTGCGGTCTGTTCAATTTTATGCAGAACCCGTTGGTAAAAGAAAAAATGCCCGACCAGCAAGACAATCCATAAACCGGCCAAAACATTTTCCGACAGGCCGTATCGCCAGCCCAGTAAACCGATCAGAGCATAAACGGCAGACACCAGAATGAGCAGGGGCGCGATGGCCTTATCGGTCAGGTGCAGTTTTTTAAGCAGAAAATGCATATGCGCTGTGTCGGGCGCAACAATGGACTGCCCGTTTTGAAACCGGTTCCACATGACAATCAACATATCATATAATGGATAAGCCAATAGAAAGGCGTATACAACAGGCGGCGGCAGGGCCGGGTTTACGGCATAAGCATTGCCAAGATACAGGGCAATGCATGCCAGACCAAAAGACAGGCTGAGACTGCCGCCATCGCCGAGGAATACCAGCGCCTTGCTGCGCAGGGGAGAGCGCATGTTTAAAAGTAAAAAACCGCCGACAGCTGCAAACAGCATCAGGGAAAGCCCATGCAGCTCAACAAAGCCGGCAGCGCCGGCAATACCGGCAAACAGCAGCAGGTTAACCGCCGCGATGCCGCCGCTCAGCCCATCCAGACCATCAACAAAATTAAACGCATTGATAAAGGCCAGGGTGCAAAGCGCTGTAAAGGGGAAAGCGATATAATCCGGCAAGTTCAAAGGCGTGTAGCCAAATAGGTTGCCCAATGTCGTAAGTTTAAAGTTATAAAACAGAAAAACCCCGAAAACGATGATCGTTTGTAAAGCCAGCTTGCGCAGCGCGGGAATATGGCGTGCATCATCAATAACACCAATCAGGGCCAGCAGCGCCATCCCTGATAAAACAGTGCGCAGGCTGTCAGGCAGATCGGTTGAATACTGCAACAAGGCAAGGCCGAGTATGGTGATAACAATCGCAGCCCCGCCAACCAGAGCCGGACGACCCTGATGCGGTTTACGCACATCCAGCCCGCTTTGGTCAATCAGACCGATGAAAGGCGCAATCTTACGCAGGCCGAGCGCCAGCAGAAAGGCGGTCAGAAAGGCGGTGAGCATAAGCATCCATATCGAGCTGAACGGCATGGGATCTCTTTTCTGTTACAGTCAAAATCCTTTATCAGGGATAGCAGGAGAATAAATCTAAAGATTCCCGTCTGCAAGATAAATTGCACCGGCGCTGATAAGAAAGGCAGCAGACAGGAAGATCAGGGAACAAAACTTTATTTGATTTGTTTGTTTGAATTAGTCAGGCTAGATATACAGGGCAGAAATGGATAAGGTGGTTTATGGATGGCGCTGCACTTTTTGGTATAGACTGGCAAGTCTTTCTGATTTTTGGGCTTATTATCGCCATTTTTGTTGCCTTTATACGGGAAAAACTACCACCTGACATTATTGCCATGGGTGGTTTTTGCATTGTGTTGCTGTTTGGTCTGATTGACATGGAAACGGCGCTCAGTGTTTTCAGTAACCCGGCACCGATAACGATCGGGGCCCTGTTTGTATTGTCCGCGGCGCTGGAACGGACAGGCTGTGTTGAGTATCTGGGGAAATTTATCTCCCGCATTGCCGGGGAAAGCCAGTTCAGCCTTATTCTGGCGATCCTGCCGGTGGTGCTGATTATTTCAGCCTTTATGAACAATACACCGGTGGTGATTATTCTAACGCCGGTGCTGATCAGTCTTGCCCGTAAAATTGATTTGCCATCCTCCAAGATATTAATCCCCTTGTCTTATACCGCCATTCTTGGCGGGATGACGACATTGATCGGCAGTTCAACCAATCTGCTGGTCCATGGTATCGCTGTGCAAAAAGGCATAGAGGGTTTCAGCATGTTTGAAATCACGATGCCCGCCATTATCATGGCCACGGCCGGATGCTTTTTTATTCTGTTTATCGGCCGTCATATCCTGCCCGATCGGGAATCCCTGTCGGGCATTCTGGGCACGGATGAAGGCAAGCAATATACAGTCCAGCTGCTTGTGCCGCATAAATCATCGCTGATTGGTAAAAAAACCTCTGAAACGGTGCTCAGTAAAGGGGATCAGTCGGTTATTATTGATGTGCTGCGGCATGGGGATTCCATGCGGCGATATCTGGAAGAACTGGAACTGCAATCCGGTGACCGGATCATATTGGAAACCAATGCCAGTGAATTGCTGGGTATAAAGGAAACCGGGATCGTTGATTTCACGGCAACAGAACTGCCGGGGCTGGAACCGATGAGTGCCGAAGAAAACGTGATGGTCGAAGGCATCGTCGGGCCAAATTCGGATCTGAGCGGTAAATTTGCTTCAGGCCTTCATTCTTTGACCCGCTACGGGGTGAAAATGGTCGGCGTCCATAAGCCGGAAAAACACTTTGTTTTTAACAGAGTAAGAAGCAAACTTAATGTCGGAGATGCACTGTTGTTGGAAGGCCCGGCCCGGCAGATTAAAAAAATATTTGAAGATCATGCCCTGATTAACCTGTCTGTGCCGCAGGATAAACCTATTCGCAGGCGGAAAGCCCCGATTGCGCTGGCTGCGGTGTTAACGGTTGTGATATTGGCGGCATTGGGCATTTTTCCGATTGCTGTTATGGCCTTGATTGGCGCCTTTATCGTCACGGTTACCCGTTGTATTGACCCGGATGAAGTTTATCGTGCCATTGACTGGCCGATATTGTTCTTAATCTTTGGTATGCTGGGCGTTGCCGAGGCGATGGCGGCATCCGGGGCGCTTGAGCTTATTGTGCGGACGATTGTTGTGATTGCCGAGGCTTATGGACCACTGGCGATGTTGGCGGCTTTCTACCTGATTACATCGATTTTGACAGAGCTTGTCAGTAATACGGCGGTGGCCGCGCTGCTGGCCCCCATCGCCATCAGTCTGGCGCTGGCGATGGGGGTTGATCCCAAACCGTTTCTGGTCGCGGTCATGTTTGCCGGCAGTGCCAGTTTTGTAACGCCGATCGGTTATCAGACCAATACCTTTGTTTACGGCGCGGGGGGCTATAAGTTCCGGGATTTCTTCTTTATCGGTTTACCGCTGAATTTGATGATGTTTGGCTTTTCTATGGTTCTTATCCCGATTTTCTGGCCGTTTTAAAATAAAAGAAAATAATCAGCCGAGGCTCTGGATAAAGGGTGGAAACCTGTTAACTATGATTATACGATGATCATCACATGTTAAAATAACGGAAGTATCAGGACACACTCCATGGATATTCATAGTCTGTACGCTTTGATTGGCTTTATGCTGGCGGCTTATGCGGTGATCGGCAATGATTCTGTGCAGACGCTGGGGACCTTTATTGCTTCAAATGCGCGGGTTGTAAAATGGTACGGATTATGGGCCGCGGCCTCTCTGGTCTTGATCGTAACGCTGGGCTATAGCTGGGTTGTTAATAACGGTGATATTTCTTTTGGCCGCCTTGAGTCTATTCCCTATCAGACGGTTCAGTGGTATCACGCCGCCGCGCCGCTGGGGCTGGTGTTATTAACCCGTATCGGTATTCCTGTGTCGACAACCTTTCTGGTGCTTTCGGTTTTTGCCTCGACTTTTGTGCTTGAAAAAATGCTGGTCAAAAGCATTGTCGGCTACAGCGTTGCTGCCATCGTGGCCTATGCGCTTTGGATGATCATCGCCCGTCTTGTGAATGAAAAAATGAATCTGGTCAAGAAAGAACACCGGATGCGCTGGCGGGTGTTGCAGTGGCTGGCGACCGGCTTTCTCTGGTTTTCCTGGCTCAGCCATGACATGGCCAATATTGCGGTTTTTTTACCGCGGCAGTTATCGCTGCCCATGCTTTTGGGCGTAATGGCGGTGCTGGTGTTCTGGCTGGCCTATATCTTTTGGGCCAAGGGCGGTGAAATTCAGAAAATCATTCTGGAGAAAACCGGCTCGCGCTTTATGCGCTCGGCAACGATTATTGATCTGGTCTATGCCTTTTTGCTGCTGTATTTCAAGCAGATCAACAGTATTCCGATGTCAACAACCTGGGTCTTTGTCGGCCTGCTGTCAGGGCGCGAACTGGCAATCGCCACGACCTATCGGGCACAGTATCATTTTAAATACGTCTTCCCGCTGATTGGTAAGGACTTTCTGAAAATGATGGTTGGTCTGGGCCTGTCTGTCGGCATGGTGCTGGCCATTCATTATATCTTTGAACCACAGATTTGAGGCGCCGGAACAAACCCGTGCCGCTAACGTTTGAAAGGCGATAACCCAAGATCATGAGAAAGGATCTAACATGAGTAAAATTCTGGTACTTTATTATTCATCTTATGGCCATGTCGAGCAAATGGCCTATGCCGTTGCCGAAGGCGCAAAAGAAGTCGCGGGCGCGGAAGTGTCCGTCAAACGTGTACCGGAACTGGTGCCCGAGGAGATTGCCAAAAAAAGCGGTTATAAACTTGATCAGAAAGCACCGATTGCCACAGTCGATGAACTGGCTGAGTATGATGCGATTATTATCGGTGTCGGTACCCGTTATG
>JBNJDW010000008.1:0-19117 GCA_051745265.1 Pseudomonadota bacterium | reverse complement strand
TCGAGAACCTCGGTCATAATAGCCTCATAATCGGCGATCAGGCGGCGTTCTGTTTTGCGTTCCTCGCTGTAGCCAAAGAGATCAAGTGCTGTACCGCGCAGGAATTTGAAGTGCTTGATCACTTTGAAAACCGGGAAAATCCAGCGGCCAAATTCACGTTTTTGTAAATGGCCATCCGCATCGCGCTTGGCCATAATCGGCGGGGCGAGGTTAAAGGCAATTTTATATTTACCGTCAAACTGGGTTTTAAGCTGCTGCATAAAGGCACCATCGGTGTAGAGCCGGGCGACTTCATATTCATCTTTGTAGGCCATTAGTTTGTAATAATAACGGGCCACCGCGGTGCTAAGATCGGTGGAGTCTGTTTTGACCTTGGCTTCGGCGGCAGATATCTTATCAACAAAAGATTTATAACGTTTTGCGTAGCCCTTGCTTTGATAGCCGGTCAGTGACTGCATACGGCGGCTGATCATATCGTCCAGTGTTTCAGAGACTTTGCGATGGGCATAGGCGTCTTTTTCCGTTTCGGATGTGGTAATCTGCGCCTTGACAGCCTCGAGATCATCAGCCGCCAGACGACCCCACATAAAGGCGGTCTGGTTCATTTGCACGGCAACATTATTCAATTCCAGTGCGCGGAAGATTGAATCCTGAGAGAGGGGAATAAAGCCTTTTTGCCAGGCATAGCCGAGCATAAACATATTGGTGGCAATCGAATTGCCCATTAAAGCCGTTGCCATTCTGGTAACGTCCAGCGCTGACAGGTTTTCATCACCGCAAATATCACCGATGCTGGCGGTCAGGGTGTTGATCGGCATATCCCATTCAGTGTTATGGGTGAATTCACCGGTCTGACTTTTATGGGTGTTCAGCACCACTTTGGTGACATTGTCACGAATTTTGGACAGGGCATCACCGTCTGCGGTGACCAAAAGATCACAACCCAATACAACATCGGCATCACCGGCATTGATTCGTACCGTATGAATATGATCCGGGCTGCGGGCCAGTTTAACATGACTGTTCACAGCGCCGCCTTTTTGGGCAAGGCCGGTCTGATCCATCGTGGTGCAGCCTTTATCCTCCAGATGGGCGGCCATGGCCATAATCGCGCCAATGGTTACAATACCTGTGCCACCAATGCCGGTAATCAGAACCGAGCACGGGGTCTCCAGTGACGGCAGTTCAGGCATTGGTAAATTTTGGAACGGATTGTTTTCATCGGAGGTCTCTACCGGATCAGGCTTGCGCAAGGCGCCGCCATAAACGGTGACAAAACTGGGGCAAAAACCTTTCAGGCAGGAATAATCCTTGTTGCAGGTCGATTGATCAATTTGCCGTTTGCGGCCAAATTCGGTTGTAACAGGCGCGATGGACAGGCAGTTTGATTTAACGCCACAATCACCGCAGCCTTCACAGACACGTTCATTGATAACAACACGTTTGGCCGGGTCTTCCATCAGGCCGCGTTTGCGGCGGCGGCGTTTTTCAGCAGCGCAGGTCTGATCATAAATAAGGACCGAGCAGCCTTTGATTTCGCGCATGTCTTTTTGGATACTGTCCAGATCATCGCGATGACGGATCTTTGCAGAGTCAGGGAAACCGGCATGTTTACCGTATTTCTCGGGATCGTCAGAGACGACATAAATATCCTTTATACCTTCGGCAGCGACCTGACGGGCAATATCCATCGGTGTCAGTGTACCGTCAACCGGCTGGCCGCCGGTCATGGCCACCGCGTCATTATACAGGATTTTATAGGTGATATTGACATCTGCCGCGGCGGCGGCGCGAATAGCCAGCAGGCCGGAATGGAAATAGGTGCCATCACCCAGATTAACGAAAACATGTTCTTCATCCGTGAACGGCGCCTGACCGATCCAGGGCACGCCTTCGCCGCCCATCTGGGTGAACATTTCAGTTTTGCGGTCCATCCACATGGCCATGTAGTGACAGCCGATCCCGGCCAGCGCGCGGCTGCCTTCGGGAACGCGGGTTGAGGTGTTATGCGGACAGCCCGAGCAATACCAGGGCACGCGCTGCACTTCGGCATGGTTTTTACGGCGGTTGAAATGATCCACCATAACAGCCAGCCGGGCCTGATATTCGGAAACATCCGTCTTGGCAAAACCGGACAGGCTGGACAAGATCGCCTCCCCAATCTGGGTCGGGGTCAGTTCATAGGTTTCGGGCAGTAACAGTGTGCCGCTTGTGGTTCTTTTGCCAACAATACGCGGGCGCTTGCCTTCGGGCAGGCTGTAGAGCGCCTGTTTGACCTGATCTTCTACAAAGCCGCGCTTTTCTTCGACGACCAGAACTTCTTCAAAACCATCGACAAATTCGCGTAGGCCGATATCCTCGATCGGCCAGACCAGCGCCAGTTTGCGGATTGAAATGCCCAGATTAGCGGCTGTTTGTTGGTCAATGCCCATTTCTTCGAGCGCTTGCCGCGTATCCTGATAGGCTTTACCAGCCGTGACAATCGCCAGTCGTTTCTTTTCGGGTTCGAAAAAATTCCTATCAAGGTTATTGGCGCGGGCATAAGCCTTGGCCGCGGGAAGCTTGAAATTAATCAGCCGTTCTTCCTGCTCAACCGGTGGATCATACCAGCGGATCGATAGCCCGGTTTCCGGCATCTCGAAATCTTTGGGGATGTTAAATTCCATGCCCATCGGATCGGTCATCACCGAGGCGGAGCTGTCGGCAAAATCACTGATAATTTTAAAAGCCACCCAGCAGCCTGAATAACGCGACATGGCAATACCATGCAGGCCAAGATCAAGGGCATCTTTTATACTGGCCGGGTGAAGGACCGGGATCATGGCATGGACAAAGGCCTGTTCAGACTGATGCGGGAAGGTCGAGGATTTACAGGCGTGATCATCGCCGGCCAAAGCCAGCACACCGCCATATTTTGAGGTACCGGCCGCATTGGCGTGTTTCAGCACATCCAAAGACCGGTCAACGCCGGGACCCTTGCCGTACCACATGCCGGTGACCCCATCAAAGCGCCCCTGTTTAGACAAGGAGACCTGCTGCGTGCCCCAGACAGAGGTCGCGGCCAGATCTTCGTTCAGCCCGGGATGAAAATGAATATTGCTGTCCGGCAGAAATTTTTTGGCCCGGCCAAATTCAATATCAACACCGCCCAGGGGTGAGCCGCGGTAACCTGATACAAAAAAGGCAGTATTAAGCTCCGCCCGTTTATCGAGCTGATGCTGTAATATCGGAATCCGGACCAGTGCCTGAAGCCCGCTCAGGTAAATGCGGCCAGAATGTTCCGTGTATTTATCTTCGAGTGTAACCGCGCTGCGAACCATATATCCTCTGAATTCTTTTTTTGGATGTGTGAATAATATAGGGGCCTTCAAGCTGCTATGCAAATAAAAGGGATTGTGCGGTGCAATATATTTTAGAAGTCTTAAGGCTTTTCGGCTATACTTTAAAAAATGGCTTTGCAATTCTGGTTTAGCCGTGCTAATTCATTGCAGGCGTAATACAGGCGTGTCCTGATTGTTTTAGGATGTGCCGAACCATAAAATTTTTACGTGGAAAGAGGTGATTATATGGTTCAGGTAACTGTACGCGACAATAATGTGGATCAAGCGTTGCGCGTTTTGAAAAAGAAAATGCAGCGTGAAGGACTTTTCCGCGAAATGAAAACCCGTCGGCATTACGAAAAGCCGTCCGAAAAGCGGGCCCGCGAAAAATCCGAAGCAGTCCGCCGCTACCGTAAGCTCGAGCGCAAGCGCAAAGAGCGCGACGGCGAATAAGCTTTATAAGATTGATCTGCTTAACGGATTAAATAAAGCGCCTTTGGGCGCTTTATTTTTTAGAGGCCCGGGGAATTTTTCTTTTTGCGTCCATAGTAGCCCATAACGCTTAACAGAGACAGGCTGAGCCCGGCTGAGGTCGCGGCAAAATCGCGTTTCTGACGTTCAAGCGTATTGGCTGTCATTTGTAAATCTTCCCTGTCGCAATTCTGTGTCTGCACGCAATCCTGAGCCTTTTGGATGTCTTCATCCGGGATGGTCGTATGATCAACAAGACCGGCACCGAAGATCGTCATGCCGCCTGCGAAGGCCACGCTGGCAAATATTTTTTGTAATGTTCTTTCTTTCATAAGGACTCCCGAATACAGTCTATATCTTTTACAGACTATACCGGCGTTTTGTAATTATGTCAAACAAAAGCTGGTTTTCCGTGGCCTAAAGCGCCTCAGTTGCGGTTTTCAGCCATTCTGCCGCAGGCGGGTCTTTGGCCTCAAGATGCGGCAACAGGGTTTCGCGGACCTCATTATGATAGGTGTTCAACCAGTTTTTCTCGTCCTCGCTTAGAAGCTCGATTTTGATACAGTTCACATCAATCGGTGCCAGCGTCAGGCTTTGGAAGCCGTAAACGGGTTTTCCATCTTCGTTCTGATCGGTTTCAATGACCATGATCAGATTCTCGATCCGAATGCCGTAAGAACCGGGCTTGTAGTAACCGGGTTCATTGGAAACCACCATACCGGGCAGTAGCGGCGTGCGGGCGCGGCTGTGAATACCACAGGGGCCTTCATGCACACAAAGATAGCTGCCAACGCCGTGCCCGGTGCCATGGGCGTAATCCAGGCCGACATCATTTAACGGCTTGCGGGCTTTGTCATCAAGCGGCGCACCGGTCATGCCTTTGGTAAAGCGGCTCATGGCGACCTGAATATGGCCTTTGAGGACGCGTGTAAAATTTTCGCGCATTTCATCAGATGGGGTATCAATCGCAACCGTACGGGTGACATCGGTGGTGCCGTCCAGATACTGCCCGCCGGAATCAACCAGATATAAGGGGCCTGAGGTCAGCGGCTTATCGCTGTCTTCGGTGACCCGGTAATGGATGATCGCCCCGGCAGGACCGGCACCTGAAATCGTATCAAAGCTGAGATCCTTAAAAAGCTCTTCCTCTTCACGAAGATGGCGGAGGTCATTGGCGGCGCTGAGCTCCGTGCTGTTGCCGGTATAGCTGTGCTGAGATAGCTTGGCCAGAAAGCGGGTCAGGGCAACACCGTCACGGATATGGGCGCTGATGGTGCCTTTTTGCTCGGTCTCGTTCTTGCAGGCTTTGGCCATCTGGATCGGGCTTTCTTCCTCATGGAAGGTAATATGATCATGTTCCAGAATATATTTAACCATATAGGGCGCGGTATCAGGGTCAAACCAGATGGTTTTTTTGCCGTCTTTCAAGGCATGCAGCGCCGGTTCAAAATCTTCGAAATCATGAATTTGGACATCTGATCCCAGATGCGCCTTAACCTCGTCACTGATTTTGGCGCTGTCGATATACAGATCAACCGTGCCGGAGGCCCGTAAAATCGCATAGCACAGGCAGAGCGGGTTAAAATCAACATCGCTGCCGCGGATATTCAGCAGCCAGGCGATTTCTTCGGGATAGGTCAGAATCAGCGCTTCGCAATTGGCCTCAACGACTTTTTGCGTGATATCCTCGATTTTTTGGTCATGGGGTATTCCAGCATAGGTCACCGGATGAACCACCATTTTATTTTGCGGTGCGGCGGGACGGTGACCCCAGATTTTATCAATCAGGTTGGTTGAAACCGGGATCAGGTGGCCGTGCTCCAGCGCCACAGAGCTGTTCAGCTGATCATATTGCATGGGAGTCAGGATCCACGGATCAAAGCCCAGCCTTGAGCCTTCGGGCAGTTTGTCATCCAGCCAGTCCGCGGGTTTCATCGTTGGTGTCGGCGCCTGACCGGGCGCGGTGCTGTAGATTTCATAGCTGTCTGCCGGCACTTCCTCTTTCGCCTGCAGGGTGTAGCGCCCATCGGTAAAGAAAGCGGCGGTGTCTTTTAGAATAATGGCAAGACCGGCAGAACCGGAAAAACCGGTAATAAATTCAAGACGGTTATTGCAGGGCGGCACATATTCATTTTGAAACTGGTCGGCTCTGGGAACGTAAAATCCATCAAGTTCCAGCGCTTCCATCTCGGCGCGCAGTTCGGCAAGGTGGATTGAAATCTGTGCTTTACTCATTCTTCTGACCTCCATATCCATGTCAGTTCGTGTTTGTTGCAATACAGGTAGAGTATGCGCGCATTAGAAAAAGATGCAAAGCGCTGAATGGATTCAAAATCCGTATCGGCCTGAAATTTCAAAGTACAAACCATATTCTTGACAAGCCCGCTGTCCATCCATTGCTCGACAAGGCTGTAGAGCCTGTCGGGATAACAGATAATATCAGAACACAGCCAGTCAATCGGGCCGATTTTGGCGGGATCCAGGCCAAAGGCGCTATCCTGTAGCGCGGTGATCCGCGGCAGGTTGGCAATTTTCGGGTCAAGCGCGGCTTTGTCAACGCTGATGACATCACAGCCCAGTTCATGCAACACCCAGCTCCAGCCGCCGGGGCTGGCGCCAAGATCAATGGCTTTCTCACCGGGCTTAGGGTAAATGCCGGTGCGGGTAAAGACTTCCCAAAGCTTCAAGTAAGCACGGTTCGGCGGGATATCACGGTCTTCGGCAAACAGGTATTTGCCGTTGGGCACCGGTTCTGAGCATGTCGGCGCGGCCAGCATCAGGTTTTTATCTAGCAAACACCAGCTGCCCAGCGGCGCATCCGGCAGCGGCGCTGGAAAAACAATCGGTTTTGCCGAGACATGGGGCAGTTTCTTTTCAATCAGGGCGGTGCGGCGGTGATAATCATGCGGGTATAATGCCCAGTTACGCTGAATGGCGCGTAGTTTTTTTGCCGCATCACCGATGGACTCTATGCTGATTTTCCGGGCGTCATACCAGATATTCTGCGCCCAATAGACCGGACTGACCGGTGTTTTACACAGGAACAACCGGCCATGCCGCTCGCTAATATGGCCTTTTAATTCGTGCTCAAGATCGGCTTCACGATCCTTGGGGGCGAGATAGACGGTATAGAGTTCAGACATGATAATTCTTGCTGCATAGATAAACTGTAGTGTAAGTTTATTTCATGTCTAACCCCAACCGTCAAATGGCAAAACATGAACTCTTCTCCTCTGCCCATAGCTAAACAGATTGATGAGACCTTTGTCCTCGATCCTTCCATTCTCCGTGCATATGACATCCGTGGTGTCATTGGCGACGGTCTGACCGCTGATGCCTGTTACGCTGTTGGCCGTGCCTTCGGTAGCATCGTCAAACGCAGAATTGCCGGGTCCAGCGTCTGTGTGGCTTATGACGGGCGTGATACCTCGCCGGAATTTGCCAGATATGTCCGTCAGGGATTAATGGATTGCGGCCTTTCGGTTTACGACCTTGGTCTGGGACCGACGCCGATGGCCTATTACGGGTTAAAAGAATTGGATACGGATGCCGCGGTGATGATTACCGGATCGCACAGCCCGATCGAGCATAACGGCATCAAAATGGCGCTGCGCACGGGACCATTTTATGGTGATGATGTGCAGGAAATCGGTGATTTGATCAAAACCCGTGATTTTGAAAGCGGCGAGGGACAGGAAGAAATCTATGACCTGAAGCCGCGTTATATCAAGCGTCTGCTTGCCGATCTGACCATGGACCGTCCGTTAAAAATTGCCTGGGATGCCGGCAATGGCGCTGCGGGCGCTGTGTTGAAAGATTTTGTCGATCAGATCCCGGGGGAGCATGTCCTGCTGTTTGATGATGTGGATGGCACATTCCCCAATCATCACCCGGATCCGACGGTGGCGAAAAATCTGGTCGATCTGCAGCAGGCCGTGCGCGATAACCAGTGTGATGTCGGTATCGGTTTTGATGGTGACGGTGACCGTATCGGCGTTGTCGGGCCTGATGGTGAAATCTACTGGGCTGATATCCTGATGGCGGTCTATGCGCGGGAGATCCTGCGGCGGGAGCCGGGGGCACCGATCATCGCCGATGTGAAATCGAGCCGCGTGTTATTTGATGAAATCACCCGTCTGGGCGGGCGGGCGATTATGTCGCCAACCGGACATTCTATTATCAAGGCCAAAATGATGGCCGAACGTGCACCGCTGGGCGGTGAGCTTGCCGGACATATCTGTTTTGCCGATATTTTCTATGGCTATGATGACGGTCTTTATTGCGCGGTTCGTTTGTTGAATATTCTGAGCGGCACCGAAGGCGGTTTTCCGGCCTTGACCGGACATCTGCCAAAGATGATTGCCACACCTGAAGTGCGCCTGCCGGTTGATCCGGCGCGGAAATTTGATATTCCGGTTGAGATCGCTGAAAAACTGAAAGCGCTGCCGGATATCGAAGTCGAGACCATGGACGGCATTCGGATCACAACGCCGGAGGGCTGGTGGCTGCTGCGGGCCTCCAATACCGAAAGTGTACTGTCTTTAAGGGCTGAAGCCTTTACGGAAGAAGGTTTAAAAATCCTGACCGGGCAACTCGAAGGTTTTCTGGAAGATGTTGGCGTGACGTTCAGATTTTAACCTCTGCTATTGCGCTGCCGCCTGCCAATTCGTAGACTATTGTCAGTTATTAAAATAAACAGGGGATTTTTACTATGTCCGAACCACAAATCAGCCCACGTATTCTTGAACTTCTGGTCTCTCATATCTGTCATGATCTGGTCAGCCCGGTGGGCGCAATCAATAACGGCATTGAATTTATTGAAGAAATGGGTGACAGCGCATCGCCGGATGCCATGGCACTGATTGGCTCCAGCGTGCGTCAGGCTTCTACCGCATTGCAGTGTTTTCGCATGGCTTACGGTGCGGCCGGTAGCGGTACCAATGTTACTTTTGAAGATATCAAGACCACGTTTGCCAATTATATCGAAGGCAGCCGGACCCGTTTTCAATGGCAGATCAACCCCATGGGCGGCAGCATGCCGCCGACCGGATTTATGAAGGTTTTATTGAATGCGATGATTATGGCCCGGGAATGCATACCGGCTGATGGTGATCTGAAGGTTGAAAATCTGGAACAGGGGGACGGTGTTAAAATTACCTCATCCGCGCAGAAAGTCGAATTCCGTGAAGGTGTCGGCGCCGCCTTCCGTGGGGAGGCTGATCTGGAAGATCTGACCCCGCGCAGTGTCCATGGCTATGTCACCGCCGTTTTTGCTGATTATTTTGGCATTGATATTACAATGGAAAAAGTATCCGAAGGCGAAATGGTCTTTACCCTGCAATATTAAGACAACATAAAGCCATAAAAAAACACCCCCGAGAATATCCGGGGGTGTTTTTTTGTTTAATGGGTAAAAAGTGTATCAGGCTGTGGCCGTTTCACGGCTGTCTGTTTCAATCGGTTCGCGCAATACATATCCGCGTCCCCAGACGGTTTCGATGCACTGCTCGCCTTCTTTTGAAAGCTTGGCGATTTTTTTACGCAGCTTGCAGATGAAAACGTCAATGATTTTGACTTCCGGTTCGTCCATGCCGCCATACAGGTGGTTAAGGAACATTTCCTTGGTCAGGGTTGATCCCTTGCGCAGTGATAGCAGCTCCATAATACCGTATTCCTTGCCGGTCAGGTGCAATGGCTTTTTATCGACATTAACCGTACGGGCATCAAGATTGACTTCAATCGGGCCGGTTTTGATAATGCTGTGGGCATGGCCTTTACTGCGGCGGACAATCGCCTGCAGACGGGCCATGAGCTCGCGTTTATCGAAAGGCTTGGTCAGGTAATCATCAGCGCCAAAGCCGAGACCTTTGATTTTGCTGTCAAGCTCGGCAAAGCCGGACAGGATCAGAATAGGGGTTTCTATTTTGGCCGCACGAAGCCGCTTTAGAACTTCGTAGCCGTCAATATCAGGCAGGCCGATATCCAGAATAATAATATCGTATTCATACAACTTGCCGATCTCAAGGCCTTCTTCGCCGAGATCTGTGGAATCGACGACATAGCCGTCAGATTTCAACATTAATTCAATACTTTGGACGGTAGGTTTATCGTCCTCAACCAGTAAAACGCGCATAATGTCCTCCCCATTCGCTTATTTTATTGAAACTTTTTCTTGCTTTATTGTTCTTGTTATTTACAGCATGTCAAGTATTAATATTCGTTAAAATTTAATACTGACCCTTTTATTAATAAAGGTTAACGGTTAATAAATCGTTAAATTTGGGAAGACGGTTTTAATCTTTTAAAAACATATCTTGCCAAATCCTTAATATCAGCGCCTCTTAAAGGATATAAACCTTTAGATGTAAAAGGCAAATTTACAGGTCTTTTTCGACCGGGTCATGGATTTTTTGTCAAAATAGGATATGATTAAATTATGGAACAAAATATCATTTCATCCCTTGAAACAGATTTACAGCAAATCCAACCGTATAAGCTATATGGACGGGTGACCAAGATTCTGGGCATGCTTGTCGAAATTGGCGGCATAGAACGTGAATTATCGATTGGTGATCAATGTCTGTTGGTGCCGCAGAATGTCGAACCGGTGCCGTGTGAGGTTATTGGCTTTAAAGAAGGGCAGGCTTTGGCAATGCCCTTCGGTTCGCTGCAGCGGGTTGGTTTGGGCTGTAAGGCGGTTGCCACATCGACGGAACCTGTGATTTATCCGTCTGATAAGTGGCTGGGCCGGGTGATTAACGGTTTTGGCCAACCGCTGGATGGCAAGGGGCCTTTGGATCAGGGTGATATGCCAATGCCCCTGCGGCGGGCGCCGCCCGCGGCCCATGGCCGCAAGCGTCTGGGGCCAAAGCTGGATCTGGGCGTGCGCGCCATTAACAGTTTTCTCAGCACCTGTCAGGGGCAGCGGATGGGGATTTTCGCCGGCTCCGGTGTGGGTAAATCGGTCTTAATGTCGATGCTGGCCCGCTATACAGCGGCCGATATTACGGTTATCGGTCTGATCGGTGAACGGGGCCGCGAAGTACAGGAGTTCCTGGAAGACGAGTTGGGCGAAGAAGGCCTGCGCCGCAGTATTGTTATTGTTTCGACCTCTGATGAATCACCGTTGATGCGTCGTCAGGCGGCTTACCTTACTTTATCGACGGCAGAATATTACCGCGATGAGGGCAAACAGGTTTTGTGCCTGATGGATTCAGTGACCCGTTTTGCTATGGCCCAGCGTGAAATTGGTCTGTCGGCTGGCGAGCCGCCGACATCAAAAGGCTATCCGCCGACAACTTTCGCTGAATTGCCCAAGCTTTTGGAGCGGGCCGGCCCCGGAACCAAGGATCAGGGCGATATCACCGGATTCTTTACCGTGCTGGTTGAAGGCGATGATCATAATGAGCCGATTTCAGATGCGGTGCGGGGGATTTTGGATGGCCATATTGTTCTGGATCGCGCCATTGCCGATCGCGGTCGTTATCCGGCGATTAATATGCTGCGCAGTATTTCAAGGTCGATGCCCAAATGTCTGACCGAAGAACAGGAAGAACTGGTCCGCGAGGCGCGGGGGATTATTTCCGCCTATGAAGATATGGAAGAATTGATCCGTCTGGGCGCTTATCGGGAGGGCAGTGACCCCAAAGTCGATTATGCCATTTCGCTATATCCGCAGATCGAAAAATTCCTGTCTCAGCGTCCGCAGGAGCATACCAGTCTTGATCAGGGCTATGACATGCTGAAGGCCGTTTTGCAGCCCGGTGGCGGGCAGGCGCAACAGGAGTGATCTAGATGGCCGATTTATCCAGTCTGATCCGCTTGCATAAACATGAGCTGGATGACAAGCAAAAAGCGCTGGGGCTGCTCTATGACCGCTTAAATGCGCTGGAAGAGCGTAAGCAGTCCATACAGGAGCGCCGTGAGGCTGAAATCGCCTCGGCCGGGAATAATCTTGAAATGGTCACCTATACGCTGGCAGGGTTTATAGAAAAATCCATTGCGCAGGAAGAACAGATAGACCAACAGATATTTGTTACCCATCAGGAAGTCGAAGTTGCGATTGATGATATGCTCGAAAGTTTTGGCGAGCTTAAAAAATATGAGATCACGCAGGAAGAACGCCTGCGGATTGAAAAAGAAGAACGCAAGCTGAAGGAAGGCCGTATGTTCGATGACATCGCCATCCAGAATTATTTGAGGCGGCAGGAAGGCGGCGAATGACCAAAATTCGTAAGGCCGGGGTCGAGGATGCCAAAGCCATCGCCCATATTCAGATTTCCTCCTGGCGCAAAGCCTATAAAGGCATCGTGCCGGACCGCTACCTAAATGAAATGCACACTGAAACCCATATCCGGAAATGGGAAGAATTTTTGACCGATAATGAACCGGATGTCGATTTCTTTGTCTCAGTCGTTGACGGGAACGTAACCGGATTTATCAATACCGGACCGGCACGCGATGAAAAGGCCGGCTTTATGGCGGAACTCAGAGCCATGTATCTGCACCCGAACTATTGGGGGCAGGGGATTGGCGCGCAATTATTTGAACATAGCTGCAGGGCGCTGAAGGGCAGGGGAGTGAATAACCTGTATGTCTGGGTTTTAAAAGATAACCCCATCGGTCGCAGGTTTTACGAGAAATCCGGCGGTATCGAAATTCAGGGCCTCTTTAAAACGATAGAGATTGATGATCTGGTGCTGGAAGAAATCGCCTATGGCTGGCCGGCTTTATAGACGGGGTTTAACGATGTTGAAAATTTGGGGGCAATATGAACGAGAATAAAAAGAAATATCCACTCTGGCTAAAGCTTTTGGTTCCGCCGTTGTTGGATCGAAGCGATGCGTTTGAAAATGTGCTTTTAAATTATATCAAAACGACATTTATAGCATCCAATATTGTGGGTCTTTTTTTATGGTGGTTGATCCTTACAGATTCTTCTTTTTTAATGTCCGTTGAGAATGGGGCCTCTCATCGCAATTTAAGTATCTTGTTTTTTGTAGGTTTTTTTGTTTTTATCGGCTTAAAGCACCAGTTAAGGTCGATTCAAGCGATGTATCAAGCGCTCCCTATTCGAGAAACACTAAAATTTGTACTAGCATTGACCGTCTTATTGATCTTGGCCAATTCTTTGAGTTTTAACGCTGAAACTAATAGTGTGCTCGTGGTTCCTGTTTACGCCTATGTCACTATGATGCCCATGATCGGAATATTGTTGAGTACCTTATTGCTTTACGATTTTTTCTCTATGGAATACGGGCCCGAAGCTCTTTTGCTTATTGTTGGTGGTATCGGTGTATACCAATATTTATTTTAAAAAAGGAAAGTAATTATTTCTAAATGAAAAAGCCCTCCTGCGTTTGATCAGGCAGAACATGAACCCAGTCATCGGGCCGATTTTGGAATGACAAACCGCCCTTAAGGTTAATTGTTTCCAGCGCTTCACCGAAAATACGCATCAGGTCCTGACGTATATGGCTGTCCATGCGGTGGTCTGTCCGTAAAATAACATCCAGACTGCCGGTGGCCAGATAACCGTCCAGTTGCAGCGGGCCGATTTTGCTGAGTTCAAGGTTCAGAATAAACCGGGTCCGGCTGTCATCCTGATCCGTTTCCGTATCGTCCTGTTTGGAATCTTCGGAGCGGACAAAGAATTGCAGGTTTTCAACCTGTCCGTCATACAGCATCGGCAGGGTAATGGCTTTCCACTGGCCAGACAGGGTTTCTGAGGCCTGACTGGCGATCCGGCCAAAATCACCGGCCAGACGGTCCGCCAGACCGCTTTTACCAGTGTTTTTCAAGCTATCAATGTTCTTCTCACCAAGCCAGCTGTCAATACCGCCCATTTTCAAGGCGGCCAAAAAGAACAGAGCGGTCGAAACCATGCGCGGTGATGGAGAGGGCAGAGCGTTCTGCACCGCTTGCGCGACCTGCGGCGCTGTTTGCTGCAATACATTCAGGCTTTCCTGCAGGGCTGGCCAGGTGGGTGCGAGGGCAGGCTGGCCAAGTGGCGGCGGTAAAGCACCGGCCTGCGGCATTGTCTGCGTTGTAATCTGGGTGGCCATTTCTGTCGGCAGCTTGTTTAAAAGATCGGGCATGGCCTGCAAAGCATCAGCGGCAACAGGCGTCAGATTGACCAGCATTTGCGTGCCTGCCGGGATCGTTATAGGCGTCTGAATATGCAGAAGCTGCTGGCCCTGATCAGAAGAAGCGTTGTTCGGAACTGTAATTAAAGTCTGCCCGGCATTGGTCGTGCCAATAACATTTGCCAATACAGGTGATGTTGTTGTCTGTGAGGGGCCCGTTTGGAGTGTTGCCTGTGTGGCGGATTGATTGTTGGCGGCTACGGGCTCGGATGCGGAGGGCATGGCCGGTTTATCACCTGGCTGTGTTATAAGGGCTGAAACCTGCTTTTGTATATCAGCCAGAGGCATGTCAGGCGGCAGAATACGCAGAACCTCGATCTGGAAAAAGGTTTTGATTGCCGCTGCGGGCTGCGCGGCCGGTGCTGTATTAAAAAGATTTTGCAGTAATGCAGATCCTTCGGCCATTCCGGCAGTAGCTGCATTTTGCGTCAGGGTAGAGAAAGCCGTGTCACTCATCGCAAGGTTACGCGGAATCTTTGTCATCTGTGACAGCGCCTCTGTTTCTGCTTTCTGACTGTATGACCGGGCCATCTGGGTCAGGGCATTATCATCATCGGTTATCACGGTTGGTGATGTTTGGGGCGCCGGCTGATTCTGCGGTGTTGACGGTGTCTGGCCGGCAAGAACAGCAGTGTTCAGGGATGTGGTGACATTTGCGTTCAGCCACTGCTGCGGCGGGGCTGTAGGATCAAGCGTAAAACGGGTGGTAAAGAGTGCATTGATCTGCGTGGCATTAACCCCGGACGGCAGGGGGAGGGGCGGTACTTTATCGCCCGCAGGCAGGTCCGTTTTGACCAGTTGTGCGGCCAGTTGGTCAGGTGTAAAACGGGTGGCAGTTTGCGGTTTTGCCTCTGCTGTTGTCGGCGGCGGTGCTTCGCGATGCGCGGACTCCGGTGTTGTCACAACAACGGGGCCGGGCGTTGCGATCACGGTATCCCCGTTTTTTAATGGCGGGAAATCCGGGCGCGGTGGTGCGGGGTGTGGCCTTTCAGCGGGCGGTGCTTCAATACGAATGGTGATGGTGTCGCCGCTGCGGCTTTGCGGCGGGATTTCAACACTGACCTGTTGTCCGGTCCGTAATTTTGCGTCTTCGGGAATACGGATTTTGACTTCCCCACTGTCAGTGCGGATCGTCGCGATATCACCGCGGACCTGCTCGACCTGTCCGTCGATCTTTTGCGGAGCCGGCTGATTTTCTGTTTTGGGGGGCAGACGTTCGGATTCGGCGCGGATTTGACGATCCGGCTGGCGGTCTTTTTTATCACGACCAATATCCTGAGTCTCACGGCTCATATCACCGCGGGTACGCTCGGCAATCAGTTTGGCGCGTTCGGCGCTGTTGCTGGGCGATGGCGGCGGGGCTCCGGTTTCAGTCATGATTACTGCAAGGTTTTTAAACGTTCCAGAACCCGTCCGGCAACAGCCTCAAGATCTTCGGCCGCCTCGCTGGTGGGGGAACGGGTTAATAAGGGCATTTGCGCCCGGATGGCTTCTTTAACATGTTTGTCATGGCGTATATTGCCAAGACCGCGCGGGGAGAGTTTCAAAAAGTTCTGGCAGGCCCGCAGCAGTGTGTTATAGGTTCGCTCACCGCTTTTTTCACTGTCGGTCATATTAACGACAATATGGGCTGTATCGGCATGCCCGGCGGCGTTGGACAGTTTAATCAGGGCATAGGCATCGGTCAGTGCCGTGGGGTCCTCGGTGGTGACGACAATCATGGTTCCGGCCGAACTGGCCAGAAAACGGACGCTTTTATCAACCCCGGCGCCAAGATCGATCAAAACAGCATCATAGCTGGGCGCAATCATGCGCAACTGTTTCAAGACTTCGTTCAGGCGCTGCAAGGGCAGCGTTGACAGAGAGGCCTGGCCGGAGCGTCCGGCGATAATATCATAACCGCCTTCGTCATAGCGCTGGATGGCCTGGGCCAGAGAGATATGCCCTTCGATCACATCATTTAAATCTCGATTGACCATCAGGCCAAGCTGAACATCAACATTTGCAAGGCCAAGATCACCATCAAATAACAGTACTTTTTTACCCTGACGGGCCAGCGCATGGGCAAGGCTGACAGAAAACCACGTCTTACCGACACCGCCCTTGCCCGAGGCAATAGCGATGACGTTCCGCTCTAACTGGCGGGGAATGGTACGCCGTCCCGGGGCTGTATTTTGTGTGTCAGACGTCATGATGCGATTTCCTATTGTACCACATTTATTCTAACCTTTCAGGTATGAACCAGGCATTAACAGATCGGCTAAAACCTGCGGGGTTATATCAAGGATGCCATCCGGTATTTTATGCGTATGGCTGGCACCGGCAAAGCTAAGCTTTCCGCGGTCTGCGGCGGCCATTACACCGCCCAGCCTTCGGGCAAAATCCAACCGGGTCGGATAAATCCGTTTGACGCCCAGAATTTCAAAGGTCAGGGCCATTTCGGCGGATTCTTCGGCATCGCCCCCTGCGGGCAGGACCAGAATCGGCTCCATCTCCGTGACTTTTAACAAGCGGGCCAGATCCTTCATTTCATGGGGATCAAATGGGTTAAGGCCGCCGGTATCAATTAAAATCTGGTCGGCATCACGATTTTTATCAATCGCGGCTTTCAGGCTTTGCGGGTTATCAGCATCGTCCAGTTCCAGATCAAGCACATCCAGAAAAGTTGACAGCATTTCAAGCCCGCCGGCGCGGACGATATCGGTGCTGATGACAGCAGGTTTCAGGCCGTTCATAACCGCCCGCGTTGCCAGCTTGGCGGTATTCAGGGTTTTGCCGGCACCGGGCGGTCCCACCAGTATGATGGGTTTGTTATAAGCGCCCGTTGGTAGCGGGTCGAAATCAAAATGGGTGGCGATGGCCTTGGCCAGCGTATCGCGCAGCGACCGGCCTTCGATCAGGGTGGCGGTTGAGATAATTTTCTCAGTGACATTGGCCGGAAAACGGTGGCGGAGCATGGCATCGGTGACAAGCTCGATAATATCTTCCTGACGATGTTCACCTTGAACTTCACCGGAATCTTCAAGCCATTGGGCAAGGAAGTCGTCTTCCTCGGGCGGTTCTTCTGCCAAGGGTTCAGGACGCCAGGGGAAAATTTCAGGGCGGTCGCTTTTATCAGCACTTAACCCGCGTGTTTCAGAGAGATCAGGAAGTTTTTCTTCTACAGCCGTCTCGTCAAAATCAAACTCAGGCAGGTCAATGCCATAACGGTTTTGCTGTTCAACTGCCGCTGTGATACGGACGCGCCCGCCGCTCATCTCCCGCGTTGTCACGATGATCGCGTCCTCGCCAAGTTCTTCACGAACCTTGTGCATGGCCTCACGCATTGAATTTGCCAGAAATGATTTTAAACGCATGAAATTGCCCTGAAGATCGTCATAATGCCTATTCTACATTGATATGCGCTGCATGCAATATGGCTTTTTACCTTATATTGACATAAGCCTTGTTGCTGGATAGTTTAGCACCTGTTCAATCGTTTTTATCACAGTGCCAAGGCGAAAAAAATGTCGGTCAAAAAAAATCTGCGTTTGTATGATGAACAGGCAAAAACATATGCGGCCTCCTATATGACGCTTAAAACCGGAGATGTCTTGCCCCATTTTATTGCCAGACTGGCTAAGATTGAAAAGCCAGAGCAAAAAAACGTTCTGGATATCGCCTGTGGATCGGGGCGGGATGCCTTTTATATGGCGGAAATGGGCTTTACAGTTACCGCTGTTGATGGGTCTAAAGAAATGCTGTCAGAGGCCAGCAGATGTAACGGGCATCCGTCTGTCGCGTATATGCAGGATATAGGCCCTAAGTTTAATGCGCTGGTGCGCCGCGGCCAAAAATTTGACGTTATTCTGGTCAGCTCGTTCCTGTTTCATCTGGATCAGGCAGATCGGAAACAGTTTTACCGTACCCTGTCCGCGCTGGCGGCAGACAACTGTTATCTCCATGTCTTGCTGCGCTACGGCCCTTGTCGGGATGACCGGGTCATGTTTGACGTGCCGGTGCAGGAATTAGAGGATTTTGCCAAAGAACATGGATTTAACTTCACACAGAATGCCCCGACCAAGGACAAGCTCAATCGTGAGGATGTTCACTGGCGCGCCGTTGATTTAAACCGGGGGCGTATTCAGGGCTTGATGCCAAAGGCTTAAACCTGGCCGAGAGTCTTGATCTTGGCTTTGGGATAAATCTCATTCTGCGACATGACCGTGGTTTGCGGGCGGAAACGCTCAACAATGGAACGGACATAGTGCCGGATGCCCGGACTGGTCAACAGCACCGGTGTTTCGCCCTGCATGGCCATTTCTTCGTATTTCTGACGGATCAGATTGATAAATTCCTGTAGCTGAGTTGGCGGCATGGCCAGTTGTTTGTCTTCGCTGTCGCCGATCAGACTTTCGGCAAAGGCCTGTTCCCATTGTGCAGATAGCGTCAACAGCGGCACAACGCCTTTTGAATTCGTATTCTGGTGGCAAAGCTGGCGGGCAAGGCGGCTGCGGACATGTTCGGTAATCAGGGTGACATTCTTGGTGTAATTGGTGGCCTCGGACACGCCTTCCAGAATGGTCGGCAGATCACGGATAGAAACCCGCTCCATAACCAGATTTTGCAGTATTCTTTGTAACCCGCTGAGGGTGATCTGGCCCGGTATGACATCGGCGACCAGTTTTTGGTGGCTGGCGGGCAGCTCATCCAGCAGTTTTTGTGTTTCGGCATAGGACAACAGTTCTGACATGTTGTCTTTGACAATTTCGGTGACATGGGTCGTAACCACGGTAGCGGCATCAACCACGGTATAGCCGCGGAAATGGGCTTCTTCGCGGTATTCCTGCGCCACCCATTTTGCCGGCAGGCCAAAGGTCGGTTCCCGCGTGTCTTCGCCGGGGACTTCGACCGCTTCCCCTTGCGGATTCATGCACAGCAGCATATCGGGGCGGATTTCCCCGCGTCCGGCTTCAATTTCCTTGATACGGACGACATAACTGTTGGCCTGTAATTGCAGATTATCCTGTATTCGTACAGATGGTAAAACAAAGCCCATATCCTCGGCCATTTGTTTGCGGAGTCCTTTGATCTGCTCGGTCAGTTTGGCTTCACCATCATTATTGACCAGCGGCAACAGCGCATAACCCAGCTCAACCCGGATGGTATCAAGGGCGAGGGATTTTGATATGGGCTCTTCAG
>JBNJDW010000007.1:0-19754 GCA_051745265.1 Pseudomonadota bacterium | reverse complement strand
CCGTTCCTGATCAGAGGCCTGTTCGAGCGCATAGATAACCGGCAAAGTCATTTTACCTTCTTTAAAATCATCACCGATGGCTTTGCCAAGCGTATTGGCGGAGGCCTGATAATCGAGCACATCATCGGCAATCTGAAAGGCAATCCCAAGATTAAGCCCGTAATCATACAGCGCCTGATTTGTCTGCCGGTCCATATCCGCCACCACGCCGCCGGTCTCACAGGCCGCGGCAAATAATGCTGCCGTTTTGGCGGTGATGACCTTTAGATACTGATCAAAATGGGTCTCCAGATTATTGGCCGTGGCCAGTTGCATAACTTCCCCTTCGGCAATAACGGCAGAGGCATTGGAGAGAATGCGCAAGACATCAAGCGAGCCATCTTCAACCATGACCTGAAAAGCGCGGCTAAACAGAAAATCGCCGACCAGAACCGCGGATTCATTGCCGAAAATGGCATTGGCGCTGTCCTGTCCCCGGCGCTGATCACTTTCATCCACGACATCATCATGCAAAAGCGTTGCCGTATGGATAAATTCAACGCAGGCGGCCAGCTGATGGTGACGGCCACCGGATGACGGATAACCGCAGATATCCGCCGCGGCAATCGTTAGTAAAGGACGCAGACGTTTGCCCCCGGCCGCAATCAGATGTCCGGCCAATTGCGGGATCAAAGGCACATCGGAATGCATGCGGTTCAGGATAATCCGGTTGACCTCCTTCATATCCGCATCAAACAGCTCGGACAAACGGGTCAAGGGGTTGATCCGGTCATCGGTGACGTCTTTAATAGATTGCAGGCTCATAACAAAAAATCTGTACAACAGTTACGTATACGGGTAGTTATAATATGTTTTTACAAGAAATCCAGAGAATATCGTACCATGAAAGAAGTCTTTCGGACCAATAACCCTGTAGAAATCAGCTATGTGCTGCATTGTCTGGCCGAAGCCGGCATTGAGGGCATAGAGCTTGACCGCCACACCAGTGTCGTCGAAGGCTCCATAGGCGCGATCCAGCGGCGGATCATGGTTATTGATGAGGATTTCGACGCAGCGGTACAGCTTATTAACGGGCTTGATGTCAAATGATGGAAATGGAAGAAACAGCGACAAAGAACACATTGCTGCGTGGTCAGGTCGCGTTGTGGCAACCGGAAAACGGCTACCGGATGTCGATAGATTCGGTTCTGTTGGCCGCCGCCTGTCATCCCGCCCCCGGTGCACGGGTCCTTGATCTGGGCTGCGGTGTCGGTACTGTCGGGCTGTGCCTGCATTATTTTCAAAATGACATCCATCTGAAAGGCATCGACATTCAGCCGGATATGATCGGCCTTGCCCGCAAAAACGCCGCTGAAAATGGCTGCAGCGCGGCTGAGTTCGCCCTAGAAGACGTCACGGATATCTCCGAAGGCGGCTTTGATTATGTTGTGACCAATCCCCCTTATTACGAGGATGGCACCAATACGCCATCCCCCCTGCTCTCCTGGGCAACGGCGCATAGCGGCCGGCTTGAGGACTGGGTCGCGGCAGGCGCACGCAACCTGAAAAAAGGCGGCCTGTTCAGCGCCATTTTACCGGCACAGCGTTTCGATGAAATGCTCTACCTGCTTCGCAAGCACCAGATGGGCGCCTTGCAGATCATGCCTTTATTCTCGAAAACGGATAGACCGGCAAAGCGGCTGATCTTTCAGGCCAGGCTGCACAAACGCGGGGCAACCGTATTACATCAGGGGCTTGTTTTACATGAGAGTACCAATGCCTATACAAAACAGGCCGAACATATACTTCAGGGCCTTGGCAAGTTTCCGGAACTGACGTAACGCCGCATTATGCATAATGAGCTTGTCAAATACATCCAATTCGTATATTTTATTCAAATTGGCTTCGATAAAGGTGTGTGTGACTAGGGAATCAAGGCAGAAACTGGCAAAGGTTTCAACTTGGTTTTTCGATAAAGCCTTATGGAGACATTAGAATGACACAGCCCCTTCCCAACCGCTCTCAGGATAAAAAGAAAATTAAACTCGCCTTACAAGGTGGTGGGGCATATGGCGCCTTTACCTGGGGTGTCCTTGACCGTCTTTTGGAAGATGAGCGCATTGAAATTACCGCTGTTTCCGGTGCCAGTGCTGGTGCCATGAATGCTGTTGCTCTGGCCGAAGGCATGGATAAAAACGGTGCTGATGGCGCACGCAAACATTTAAAAGCGTTATGGGAGGGCATGAAATCAGACAAATACAATGTCGCCTCTGTCTTTAGCAATGTTTTTAATGTTGCAACCTCCCGCCTTAAAAATGTTCTGCAGGAGCGGTTGGACAAAGCCGTCGATTTCCAGTTCTTAAAAGACACGCCAAATGGCCTGCCCTTTTTTGTCATCGCCTCCGACATCGACAGCCATAAACCCCGTGTCTTTACGCGCAAAGACATCTGCGCCAAAGCTGTTAAAGCGTCATGCGCTGTGCCCTTTATTTTCAGCCCGATTGAACTGGAGGGTCGGCGTTACTGGGATGGTGCCCTGACTGATAATCCGGCAATTAGCCCGATGGAAGATGTCGAGGGCGATCTTATGATCATCCAGACCTTTCCCTTACTGGAACATACGACGACCAATGAACGCTTTTCTACTCAGGACCGGATTCTTGAATTCGGCCTTAATGCCAGTATACGCAAGGATGTTAACGCGATTCAAAAAGACAATGAACGCTATGATAAAAACCCCAAAGCAGCCAAAGCGCTGGGGATCCGCAAAACCCATACACATTTGATTAATATCGGCAGATCGATTAAATCAAGCCGTGCTATGGATTTTGATCACCGCCATGTCGATAAATTATATCAAAAAGGGCGGCAGGCCGCTGATTTATGGCTCGCGCAAAATGCCCATAAGCTGGGCGTTGAAAGCACATTTACCGGTGATACACCGAAAAAAGCAGCGCCGCCGGCTCCTAAAAAACACCAGCCTTGATAATTTGACTGCATTTCAACATGGATAAACGGGTGAAATGTTTTATATCTAAAGCTATACCCGCCTTGCATGACGCTGAATAGATCTATACAAAGTGACTTGGATATAACATTTGCCAAGATACAAGGACAATAAAACGTGAAAATCAAAATCACCAAAACGCTTGCCAAAATACCGCTGATTAAAAAGTTAATTGTGAAAACGCCGCGGATCGGCGTTATCCGTCTAAACGGTGTGATTGCCCCGCAATATGGTGCGCTCAGCCGTGGTCAGATTGACTTTGAATCTGTTGAGCCGCTGTTGGAAGAAGCCTTTAAACTGCCTGAAATCAAAGCCGTGGCGCTGGTTATCAACTCCCCGGGCGGCACACCGGTGCAAGCGGCCTTGATTGCCGATAAAATCCGCGCCCTGTCAAAAGAACATAAAACCCCTGTTTATGCCTTTTTGGAAGACGTCGCCGCCTCCGGCGGTTATTGGCTGGCCTGTGCTGCCGATGAGATTTACGGGCAAAAAGGCTCGATCGTCGGCTCAATCGGTGTCATTTCAGCCGGTTTTGGATTTGAACAGCTGATCAAGGAGTATGGTATCGAACGCCGGGTCCATACAGCGGGCAAGAATAAAGATATGCTGGATCCTTTCAAACCGGAAAGCCCGAAGGATATCAAAATTCTCAAAGCCTTACAGAAAGATCTTCATGTACAGTTTATCGATTGGGTCAAAAGCCGCCGTGGTAAAAAACTGCAAGGCACCGACAATACGTTATTTGAAGGCGATATCTGGGTCGGCGAGCAGGCGGTTGATAACGGTTTGATTGATGGCTGCGCTGAAATGAAAGCCTTTTTAAAGCGCAAATACAGCAAGAAAGTGAAATTTATTGAGCTATACCATTCCAAAGGCTTTTTGTCCTCACTTATAGGATTAAAAAACAACGGCAAGTCATTGGAAATAAATGATATAGCTCAGTCAGTGGATAGATTTCTTCTGTGGAATAGATTTTTACAAAAATGACTTTGAAATAAATAAATGCTTATTCAAATCCTCAGAACCGTTCTTATTGGTGCCGCGATTTATTTCCTGGGTAAATTGCTCAAACATTTCATCGATCGGGTTCTGGAGCCCAAAACCGAAATCGAAAACGAACCGACATCCGAAGAAGATACCGCCGCACCTGCACGCGAAAAACTGATCCCCTGCCCCAAATGCGGCGTTTACTACAACGCTGATAACCCCAAAGCCTGCAGCCTTAAAAACTGCCCGGTGGCTGACTTGTAATCAGCGACCCGAGCAAGCTTTGACCTTAGCCCAGCTTTTCAGCCAGGAACGCTTCGACCTTATCAAGGGCAATCCGTTCTTGCTGCATGGTATCACGATGCCGGATTGTCACAGTCTGATCGCTCAAAGTGTCGGTATCAATGGTAATACAGTACGGCGTGCCGATTTCATCATGGCGGGCATAGCGTTTACCGATATTCTGTTTCACATCAATTTCGGTAACGTATTTCTTGCGCAGTGATAAATACAGCTTCTCAGCGATTTCCGGCATACCGTCCTTGGCCACCAGCGGTAGGATCGCAGCCTTGATCGGTGCCATCTGCGGCGTGAATTTCATATACATTTTGGCCGGACGGCTTTCATCCTTTGTATAGGCTTCGGCCAATACAGCCAGAACACCGCGGGTCAGGCCGGCAGCAGGTTCAATGACATGCGGGATATAACGGTCATCCGGTGCCTGTGGATCAACATATTCAAGCTTGGTGCCTGAAAACTTCTGATGCTGGGTCAGGTCATAAGCACAGCGATGGGCCACCCCTTCAAGCTCACCAAAGTCAGGCCAGGTGAACGGGAACCGGTATTCGACATCGGTTGTGCCATAGCCCTCGGTCGCATAATGGGACAATTCATCTTTATCATGATCACGGAGGATCATGTTATGATCGCTAAGGCCGACGGATTTCCACCAGTTATGACGTTCTTCCAGCCAGAATTCGCGCCACATTTTGGCCTCATCCGGCGGGCAGAACCATTCCATTTCCATTTGTTCAAATTCGCGGGAACGATAGATAAAGTTACGCGGCGTCACTTCATTGCGGAAGGCCTTGCCGATCTGAGCAATCCCAAAAGGCGGCTTCACACGGCTGGTGGACAACACGTTTTTATAGTTCAGGAAAATCCCCTGCGCCGTTTCGGGCCGCAGATAGGCAACATCATCCTCAGTCGCGGTCGCGCCGACATAGGTTTTGAACATCATGTTAAAGGCCCGCGGTTCGGTCAGGCTGCCCGGTTCATTGACATCGGGGCCGATAATTTCGCTGTATTTTTCGGTATCAACCTCAGTCATCAGCGCCGTATCATATTGGCTGAGATCATCCGTACCGCCGAGCTTTTTTAATTTCTTTAATTGCGCCTTTTCAAGTTCACCATTCATAAAGGCCAGCATTTTGCCATTTTCGCGGTTTTTGTAAACCACGACATGATCGGCCCGGTAACGCAGCTTGCTGGATTTACAATCCACCATCGGATCATTGAAATTACCGACATGGCCCGAAGCTTCCCAGGTTCTGGGGTTCTGAATAATAGAAGAATCCAGCCCGAGAATCTGCAAAGGCTTGCCATCCGGCCCCAGCGGCGGCGCCAGCACCATATCGCGCCACCAGGCATCACGAAGATTATTTTTCAAAGCCGTGCCCAGCGGGCCGTAATCCCAAAAACCATTCAGACCGCCGTAAAGCTCTGACGCCTGAAAAATAAAGCCGCGACGGCGGCACAAGGCAACCAGATCGTCCATTTGAATTTTTTCGTCTTCCAGCGGAGAACTTTTTACGGGCTGAGCGTTTGTCATGTTGTATCCTGCTTTTTTAAGATTGGCCTTTATAGCCAATTATCCTATACTCGACAGTGATACACTGCAACAATTTATACAGGGGAATTATGACCATGACCGCACAAGAATCTCTTGCCGCGAAACAACAGCCAGATCAGCTTGCTAAATACGTCTATTCTTTCGGTCCGGAAGGCAGTGAAGGCTCCGCAGACATGAAGAACCTGCTTGGCGGCAAAGGCGCAAATCTTGCGGAGATGAGCGGTCTTGGCTTACCGGTTCCCCCCGGATTCACCCTGTCGACCGAGGTCTGCACCCGGTTTTACAAAAACAATGAAGAATACCCCGATGGCCTGATTGCTGAAACGGAGCAGGCCCTGCGCCAGGTTGAACAGGAACTGGGTATGGTTCTGGGCAATGTTGAAAATCCGCTTCTGCTTTCGGTGCGTTCCGGCGCGCGGGCCTCTATGCCCGGAATGATGGATACCGTCCTTAATCTTGGTTTGAATGATGAAACCGTCGAAGGCCTTGCAAAACGCAGCGGAGATCGCCGTTTTGCCTATGACAGCTACCGGCGTTTTATTCAGATGTATAGTGATGTGGTCCTTGATGTTGATCATTATGAATTTGAGGATGTCATGGACAGCTATAAACGCGACCATGATATCCGCATGGATACGGATATTACCGCCGATGGCTGGGTTGAAATCATCGAAGATTACAAGAAAATTGTCGAACGTGATCTCGGCCGTCCTTTTCCGCAGGATGTGCAAGAACAGTTATGGGGCGCGATTGGGGCCGTATTCAAATCATGGATGACGCCGCGGGCTGTGACCTACCGCCGCCTGAACGATATTCCCACCGACTGGGGCACCGCCGTTAATGTCCAGGCCATGGTTTTTGGCAATATGGGCGAAGACTGCGCAACAGGTGTTGCCTTTACCCGCGATCCGTCAACCGGTGAAAACCTGTTCTATGGTGAATATCTGATCAATGCCCAGGGCGAAGACGTCGTTGCCGGTATTCGCACGCCTCAGCACCTGACGATCTCTTCTAAAAAAGCCAATCATTCGGATCTTCCCGCTTTGGAAGAAACCATGCCGGAAGTCTTTGAGCAGCTTTGTGATATCCGCAACAAGCTGGAAGAACATTACAAGGATATGCAGGATATTGAATTTACCATTCAGCAGGGCAAACTGTATATGCTGCAAACCCGTACCGGAAAGCGAACCGCCAGAGCCGCGCTTAAAATCGCCGTCGATATGGTTGAACAAGGGCTGGTTTCAAAAGAAGGCGCCCTCCTCCGCCTTGACCCGATGGCACTCGACCAGCTTTTACACCCGACACTGGACCCTGGTGCTGAAAAAAATGTTCTGACCCGCGGGCTGCCAGCCTCTCCCGGTGCGGCGTCCGGCCGGATTGTCTTTACCGCGGATGAGGCCGAGAAACAGGCCAATGCCGGAGAAGTCGTTATTCTCTGCCGGATCGAAACCAGCCCGGAGGATATTCACGGCATGCATGCGGCCGCGGGTATTTTGACCACGCGCGGCGGGATGACCAGTCACGCGGCTGTCGTCGCCCGTGGCATGGGCCGCTGCTGTGTTGCCGGTGCCGGTGAAATAGGCATACATTATGCCAGCCGTAGCCTGACGGTAAACGGCACTGTTTTGAAAGAAGGCGATATCCTAACCCTAGACGGCGCCACCGGCGAAGTCATGGCAGGCCGTATTCCGACCATTAAACCGGTGCTGTCACATGATTTTGAAACGGTCATGGGCTGGGCGGATAATATCCGTCGTCTGGGCGTGCGTGCCAATGCCGAAACACCGGAAGATGCCCGCACAGCGCAGGGCTTTGGTGCCGAGGGTATAGGGTTATGCCGGACCGAACATATGTTTTTTGACGTGGACCGGATTTTGAATGTCCGGCGCATGATTCTGGCCGAAAATGAAGAAGAACGCTTGACAGCACTGACCGAGCTGGAGCCGGAACAAAAATCCGATTTTGTTGAGCTGTTTGAAATCATGGCCGGTATGCCGGTGACCATCCGCCTGCTGGATCCGCCTTTGCACGAATTTCTGCCTCATGGTCAGGATGAAATCGTACGGCTAGCCACGGCGCTTGATATGCCTGTCGATAAACTGTCAAGACGGATTGCGCAGCTCACAGAAACCAACCCGATGCTGGGTCATCGCGGCTGCCGGTTGGGCGTCACATTCCCTGATATTTATGCCATGCAGGCCAGCGCGATTTTTAGCGCCGTTGCCGAAGTCATGAAAAAGTCAGGCGAAACGGTTCTGCCTGAAATTATGATTCCGCTGGCCGCGACACGGGCCGAGCTTGATATCCTAAAAGAAACCATCACCAAAACTGCTGATGAAGTGATGCACACAACAGGACAGGTTTTCGAATATAAAATCGGTACCATGATTGAACTGCCCCGCGCTGCGCTTCGTGCTGCTGATCTTGCCCAAACCGCTGAATTTTTCAGCTTTGGCACCAATGATCTGACCCAGACAGCCTTTGGCATCAGTCGTGATGATGCCGGGCGTTTCTTACCCGCCTATCAGGACAAAGGCATCATTGCCGAAGATCCGTTCATCAGCCTTGATATCGAAGGCGTTGGTGAGCTGGTCAAAATCGGTGTTGAACGCGGCCGTCAGACCCGCCCCGATATAAAACTCGGCATTTGCGGTGAACATGGCGGCGATCCGAAATCTATTCAATTTTTTGAATCAGTCGGTCTGGATTATATTTCCTGTTCCCCGTTTCGGGTACCTATCGCAAGGCTTTCGGCGGCGCAGGCTTATCTAAAACAGCAGGATTAATAATAGACTGATAATGCGGCAATATTCATGCTTGACAAGAGCTGGCGTTATGGCTAATGAATATAGAAAATAAATTCATTTGGAAAAAGCGACCAAAGCCATGACAAAAAGAATCCCCAATTCGGAAATGCAGGACGTTGAAGCCGCTCTTGTTGACAGACTCTCAGAAGCTGTGGACTACAGTAGTTTTTACATTGATACAATGAAACGCGTTGAAAAGGGTGAAATCACAGGCAAGAAGGCTAATCTGGCAAGAGGAATGTATAACTTCTGGACTAAGGAGCTTAAAGACACTGTGGTTCTTGCTGCGGAATTTTGTAAAGCGCTCGACGAAGAAGGTGTAAGCCGTGAAGAATGGCGTAAAATTTGTCCGAGAATGGATGCGGTTGTCGATAAGCTAACAACTTTGTCAGGAAAACAGTTTCAAGACCCGGAAGCCTTGGTTCAAGCCTTGGGTAAAGTTGAGAATACGACCGATCTGACATTATCCAAAGGCAATCCGTTTAATAAGCCGAAGCCGGGATCTGGTCCTAAACGTTAATCCTCTGACTGGTTAAGCCTTGTTTTCAGCTCAGACCCGCACTTCCATCCCTAAGGACTTGCGCGCCTCTTGCTCTTGCTTCCGGACATTTGCAATTCCGGGGGCGAGATCGGTCATAATGAATTTGGCCCGGCGGCTGGGGCTGCCGACATCATTGCTGGGAAAGGCTTCTGACCAGACATTGATTTTAACCACAACAGCGCATAGAACCGCGCCGATCAGGTCATAATTTTCCGAAACATCGCGGCGCAGCTGGGCGAAAGACTGCGCGTTAATATCCTGCCAGAAGGCTTGAAAGCTTTTGCGGAACAGATCAAAACGTGCCCGGAGAGAGGACAGGATAAAGCGCATATCCCGCTCGACATCAACACAGACCTTCAAGGTCTGCGGTGTCGAGGCCACATCTTTATGCGCGACCACATCTGCAATCCAGACCAGAAACCGTTCAGCATCCTTAATCACAGCGTCATAGGTATAACGGTAATAAGCCACGGACTGATAAATATCGCTGTAATTCTGGATAAAGCCCGGAATCTCCTCAAGCGGTATACCGGTACTCTCGGCCATATTCACCAGATTTTTCCGAACGACCTCTTTATCCGGGTTTTGAAACAGATTATTGAGATTACCGTCAAGCTTATCAATTTCCGCCTGCTCAAGCCCGTAAATTTTGCGAATCAACGGTGCTGTAAAAGCATTGGCATATTTTTGCAGCGCTACTTTCATCTCATCAGACAGTTGAAAAACATCGTCATCAAGCTCAAGATCAAGGCCAATGCGGTGCAATGAATTTCGCATCGAGAAAATATCAAAACTGTGCATCTGAGAAAGCTGCTTGATCACAAGCCTGTCATGTTCGAAGGCATCAGAATTTCCCATCCCCAGTGCTTCGCTGAGATTTTCATCAGTTGGAATCTGCAAACTGCCCGAAACCGGGTCATTATAAAGCTCAAGCACGGTTTCCAGACGCGCGTTTTTGAGCAATCTGGCGCTTTTCAGGCTGTTGCTTTTAAGCGGGATAATACTCAGCGGTAATTGATCGATTTTATCAATGCTGTTCTTATCCTGTTGACTGAGCTTTTTTTCTTTATCGTTCTTGTCAGATCCTACCATATATATGTCAGAGACAGTTACATGACGCCCCTATTCCCCTAGTAGAGTTTAAAACATAAAAGTAAATTTATCCTGAAAGCCCATGGGTTTATTTAAATTTGTTCAGGCCTGGTGATGGACAGGCCAATCCCGGATGCGGTTTCATGCGGCGTCTCAATATCAGCGGTTTTCAGGCATACCAGCCCCCAATTATCAACCGTACTGCCGATCTTACCGGCAAAACGGCCATTACGCAGCACCTCTTCCCCTGTTGTAAGGTGACCCGAATTTGCCTTGATCGGGAATAAACGCTTTTTTATTAATCCGCGGTAATACATGCGGGCGGTCAGTTCCTGCCCCATATAGCAGCCCTTTTCATAGGCAACACCGTTGAGCAGATCAATATTTCCCTCGTAAATCGTTGATAACTCCTGCGTTAAATCACGGCTGCCATCCGGAACAGCCGCCTTAATCCGCATCAGATCATAAGCGCCAAATTCAGCGGTTGTTTCAACAGGCGTATCACTTATTAACCGCCAGCCCAGATTTTCAAGACGGGGATCACGATAGCCCCCATCCGGCATCTCGGATTCAGCCCAACCGGCATAGATTTTTTGTGCCTCATTAATCTGAAAGGTAACTTTGGCCCGTAGCTTATACAGCTTAAGACGTTTTATTAATATTTCCGCCTGCTCTTTCAAAACTTCCAGCCGGTATCCGCCGTCTATCTTTGTCATCAGAAAATCATGAAGGAATTTTCCCTGTGGCGATAACAGGCAGGCATACAGCGCCGGCTGATCATCTAAAAACGCAAGATCATTGGTGACCATCCCCTGCAAAAAGCTTTTGGCATCCTCACCGGTTATATCAAGGCAGCAACGGTTGGTAATCTCGGTTAGGGGCATGTCATCTATCCTTATTTAATCGCTTTATATTTCTCTAGTGCCAGTTTACGCATTTGGGCGTGGTCTACAACAGGCGGTGGATAATCAAATGATTTTCGAATATTCGCCGGTGCTGTCCACGGCGCGTGAATATACTTATCGGGCATATCTGCCAATTCCGGAACATAGTGCCGGATATAATCGCCATCGGGATCAAATTTCCGGCTTTGCGTGACAGGATTAAAGATACGAAAGAACGGCGCGGCATCGGGCCCGCAACCGGCCACCCACTGCCAGCCCATCGTATTACTGGCAAGATCAGCATCGACCAGGGTATCCCAAAACCATGCCGCGCCATGGCGCCAGTCGATCTGCAGATCTTTAACCAGAAAAGAGCCGACAATCATCCGCACCCGGTTATGCATCCAGCCCGTCTGCCATAACTGCCGCATACCGGCATCAATGATCGGATATCCGGTCTGGCCCTGTTGCCAGGCGGTTAGATGTTTATCTGATTTACGCCATTCAAAATCAGCAAATTTCTTATTCATCGGCTGATCAGGAAAATCAGGCAGATTATATAACAAGTGATAGGCAAATTCACGCCAGAGTATTTCATTGGCATAGGTCCGGCCATCCGGCTCATAATCTACCTTGGACTGATGAATTACCTGCCATATCTGGAACGGGCTGATGTCTCCGAAATGAAGATGCGGCGACAGGCGTGAAACAGCTTCTTGTGTTTCTGCCGGATAATTACGGCCTTCGGCATATTGGCCCAATTTTTTATTCAGAAAGTGTTTAAGGCTGCGCTCTGCCCCGGTCTCCCCCGGGGTCCAGACATTATAAAATGCAGCATCCCAGCCCTTTGTCGAGAACAGTGCCAGATCTTCTAATGTCTGGCTGCTTGGCATGGCAGCAATGTTATTGATATGGGGCATCTCAAAGGGCGGGCGGATCGTCTCGGCCCGTTCACGACAGACTTTCATGAACGGGGTATAGACTTTGTAAAAGCTGCCGGATGTTTTGGTTTTGATTTCCCAGGGTTCAAACAATACGGAAGCCTTAAAGCTGTTCACCTCAATGCCTTGAGCCTGCAAGCTGGCTTTGATCCGTTTATCACGATCAACTGCCCAGGGCTCATACTGGCGGTTCCAGACCACGGCGGCAGCACCGGTTTCCCGTATAATGGCATCAAGGGTTTTCTCAGCCGCGCCTGTACGTAAAATCAATTGTGCCTGATGCTCGGTCAAATCCTGCTGCAGGCTTGCAAGGCTATGATGCAGCCACCAGCACCCTGCCCCGCCCGGCTGCCATTTCCCGGCAGCCTTCGGATCATGAATATAAAGCAAAACAACAGGCCTGCCCGACTTTACGGCATAACAGAGCGCCGGATTATCACAAAGCCTGAGATCCTGACGAAACCAGACAATTATCGGAGAAAGTTCGGACATGAAAAGTTTAAAACCTGTATTTGTCTATAGGGCATTCATTAAACAATCATATCCCGTAGTATACAAACTAAAAATTTCTTTGACCGAATTGAAAATTAATAGGCACAAGCCCGTAATGAAGTTGCCATATCTTGTACAGTTTTAGGTCTGTCCTGACGTATCTCCCGCGCAAGTATGGCTGTTGATGGTAACAGTTTTTTGACCTGTTTCATTGCTGTTGGGTTCAGTGTTAAATATGTATCAATGACTTGCTCTAGAACCTGACCACGGGATCCTGATTTTTTATCGAGAGTAGTGTAATCTATGCCAAGCACCTTACAAAGACGACGGGCAATAATATGCTCGACTTGCTTTTCGGAAGGCTTGTTAAAGGCAGCAGCCAAAGGCGTGCCATCTGAATCAAATAAAGACATGCTGTAAGTTTACCTTGGATTCATCATTCTGGCAAACAGCTCATCGCAAAATCCGTCTCTTTGATAGCTTTGTCCGCCATTGAAAATATTGCGTTATGTAATCAATCATGGTATACATTAAAGACATATAGATGCGCCGAAAAGACCAAATGAAATAGCAAAGACTCTCAAATAATGGCCACAGAACCCGTAAAAAAGACTGGCAACACCTTTTCTTCCAACACCACGCCGGATGATTCTGTCAGCGATATGAGCTTTCAGGACAAAATCATCGAAATGATTGCGCCCGGGCATCTTAATATATACCGCTATATCGGTCCGCCTGAAAATCATGAGACTGAAGACTTCCCGCATGACGGTCTGATCCGTGCGCCGATCGGCTTTTATCGTCTGACCGAAGATGTCGAAACCGGTAACAAGGTTCTCTTGTTCTCCTATGATCACAATGCGCTTGAAGCCACGACGGATGAGAATGGCGAAAAACGTTTATCCGCATCCAGTACAGATTCTGTCTATGTCATTGCCGGACGTGAGAATCTACGTGATATCCGCTGGGTACACGAAGAAATGATCACCCATCAGAATACCCTGCAAACCTGGCGACTCCACCATTTAAATCTATACGTCGAAAGCGAGAATATGCGCTCTGACGAAGAAATTAAAGAGAGCGAGAATACAGATCAGGAGCCGCCATCCCGGCAAATGGTCAAGATGAGCAACAGCAACTTCGGCTATAAAATCCTTGAGACGGATGACGGGAAGTGGGATGTATCCCTGTATATTTCTGCCGCCTCAACAACTGAAGAAGCCAAGGATAGTTTCGTAGATGTCGGCGATGATAAAACTTTTGACGGATTCTTTTCGCTCTGCCAAAAATTAGACAGCTTTGACTCGCTGAATGAGGCAGAAAAACATGTCGCAAAAGATTTCCAAACCCGGGCTTATCGGCTGTGGAATGGTGAATCAGCCTTAACACCAACAGAACAGCCGCGGATTGCTCTGCAAAAAAAGATTGTGAGCATACTGAAAGCGCCGACCCAGAAAAACTGGTATGTCAAAGCCTCCATACCTCTTGCTGCTGCAGCGGTGGTTGGTGGCGCCGGGTTTTTGATCAGCGGTGCGGCGGTTGCCGCAACCGGGGCTGCCGTAATTTCAGGCGGTCTGACGGCGGGCACGGGCTTACTGCTCAATCACGCGGCCGAAGAGTTTGTCGAAAAGGGCCTAAAAAAGCTAATGCCGGAAAAAAGTCAGGAAGAAGAAAACAAGCATCTGCCCAAACACGCCCGTAAAAAGGCCTATCTATATACAGAAGAACTTGGCCAGCGGCTGAACCCGCGGTTGTTGGAAGAAAAATCCGCCACACTGCGTCCACTGACTGACCGTGAAACCAATATCCGTCCGCCCATGACACCGCCAACCCTGTTTCTCAGCAAAAGCTACGCCGAAGAATGGTTGTTTGGCAGCCTGTCGGGCGCGTTCGGTGCTATTGTCTATCCGGTTAACGAACACTCATTTTCCATTCAATATCCGAACGGCATTGTATCGCTGTATAATACCGAGGAAAAAACTGTGCATGTCCGCCTGCGCGAGGATTTGAAAATCAAAAGCGATGGTGAAATCCCCGATCCGCCCTTGCCGGAAAAGGTTGAATCCCTGTTAAAAAGCGGTGAAATCTTGAATGTCGCCTTAAAAGAAGGCGGCTTCCATACCGGGCGTAAAACCCATCAGGAATTTGTTGAAGAAATTAAAAATATCGTTGGCGCCCCCGTCACCCACCCGGACGGACAGCAGAAAAAGCCTGACATTAAACAACGCAAAAAACATCTAAAAAGCTACCCGATAAAATCTATCAAAGACCTGTTCGCCGCAAAAGCCGGTCCGCCCACCCCTCCGAAAAATCCGCCGGATTCACAGCCCAAAGGCCCGCAAAATCCACCGAAAAAATCGATCTGAATTTATTTCTATAAACGGTTTTTTAGAATAGAGCCTCTATTGTTTAGTATTACGCGCACAAGAAACGCCATGTCAGACAGTTGCGGCTGTCTGGCAGTTACCGAATACCGCGAAAAAACTGCTCCACCAGCAATGCGGCCTGTTTACCCATATTAATCAAGGCCGGTGTGCGAATATATTCATCAGCAATACCGCTTACATAACAGGACAAAGCCGTCGTCAGGATTTTTGGGTCAGCGTCCTTTGACAGATGACCTTTATCCTGCGCTTTTTCAAAATAGCGGTGAAAAAGCGCAAAATTTTGTGCCTTTTTTTCATTATGCTGGTCCTGGAAGCGGGCCATCTCACCTGCGTAATCCGATTTTAAAAGAAAAATGGTCATTACATCTCTCGTTTTCTGGTCGCGTTCCAGACCCAGCAGCAATTCAATACACAGATTTTCCAATTGCTTTAACGGCTGGGGATGATCTTTTTCAAGATCCTTTAGAATGATTTCCAACAAAGAGTTATGCAGTTGGTTATCCAGCGCCTCGAAAATATCCAGCTTGTTTTTGAAATGCCAGTAAACAGCACCGCGGCTCACACCTGCCCGGTCGGCAATCTCGTTCAGACTGGCTTTGGCAATGCCGTAATCGACAAAAACACTGATCGCAGCATCCATAATCCTGCTTCTGGTTTCCAATGCCTGCTCTTTTGTTCTGCGTACCATCGTAGGCTTGACCTGCGCGTTAATGTTAATGCCTATTGACAAGCTAACATACATTCGTGTATGTATAAAATATAAGTTACCCTGTGCTTAATATAGTCTAACACCTATTAAGCACCGTCAACAGAGGTTACATACCGTAACGGCCCGGTCGCAAGAAATCGAATACCAAAAAGAATTTCCCGGCCGGGCTTCTATTTTAAAGCATACGGTGTTTATCGTGCTTTCCTCACAAAAGATCATTAATCACACACATCAATCATAAAATTCTTACCATATAGCCCATTATTATCTTTCACTCCCTTATGCGGCGTTACATATCCAAAAATACGACAGCCATTAGGTGAAGAAGCGTAATACCGCGGATATCCTTTAATAGCGCGCACAATGGTTTGGTCACGTTTTACATGACATAAGTAATGCGAGACAGGTTCTCCATCATAATCAATGACACCATCCCCTGACCCACGCCTTCCGCAATCCATTGCAAAACCGTCTTTCAAGGGCACGCCAACAAGTACAACGGATGAACTCGGATAGGATTGTATCCCTTTAACCCTGGGCATTATAAACTCATCCACGAGATTGAATTCTCGATCAAAAGACCAAATCTTACTTCTTTGATCTGTTCTTGAAAATACGGCTCCTATATAATACTGATCTCTGATATGATCATATCTGATAGGCTCTCCCACAGTCATATTTAGAGTATGTTCTCTGACCACCTCATTGAGCCTCTCATTACGAACAGTACCTTTATCTCTATCTACTATAACAATACGACCGTCATCTGATCTTGCGTTATACAGCACGGGTTGAGATAAATCGTTATTGAAAGAGCATTCAATAGTATTAACTCTATGCTCATTAAGGCTTTCAATTTTCTTTTGTTTTACAAAACGCTGATTAGAATCAAGTCGGCCAATTAAATAGTACTGCCCCTGAGGGCTGTTAGGATCGGTCTCTACACCATAAAAAAAGTTTCCAGTCACATGATCAAAACACAGCGCTCTTGGTTCATGCGCTTCGGTCAAAGTGTTTACAATTTTACCAGTATCAACATTTAAAATAACCAATTTATAAGAAGAGAAAAATGGCCTCTGAACTTGGGGGTAATCATCCACAATTCCAGCCCAGTAAATCACATGGCTATCATCAATCCAAACTGGTTTACGCCCTGTCAATCCATAGCTAACGCCCACAAGGGGAACCCCATCATCAGGCGTAAAATATTTAACCGGATAAGTGCCCGGCTCTGGATCGACCATATGTGATTTAATGCCTTGTAATATCTCCTTCGCCTCTTGCTGACGTTTTTCTTTGTCAGAGTCGGTTGAGCGGTTTTCTTTCGCTTTCCGATCCATGGAGTCCATAAGCTCCCGCACCTTAGCATTCTGCTCAACCTTAGCCGCCTCGCCATTTTCAATGACGATAATTTCATCAGAAGATATGTCTTGAGAATCTCCGGCAGGCTCAAGCGCCATGACCGCATAATAAACACCAATTGCAACGACAGCTGCGCAAAGAAAGATGATACTGTTTTTCAATTCTGCCCCTCATTTTCCTTAACTTCATTAAAGATTATATAATCGGCGCCCATTTTTTCTTGAAAGCGGAATATCGCAGGATGCGCCGTGCAGCCAAACCATACACTCTTATGAAGATTAGCGTAGGGAGGAACATCCACCCGGAAATAATGATTCTTTCTCCTGAATATACGCCCGACCTTAATAAAATAATCATCAAATGGATAAATTTTTATCTCCGAACGTCCTTTTAAGACAAGAAACGCTCCGGCGCTTTTATCCCATGATTGTCCTGCTAATATCCGTCTCTCTAAGTTTTGTTCGGCAAGATAATTTGCAGAATTATGGTCAAGGGCGAGACAGGTCTCGTAATCTTCTTCCGGAAACTCAACAAGATCAGCAATCGCAATGGAGTCTTTTCCTTGGGCGATCGCCTCTTTCAAACCCTCTACCACGGTCTTAATTTCCTGTTCCGGTGCCTGTTTGGCAGGAGGGATATTTTCTTCTTCCGCCTGGGCAACAGAGGTAAACACCAAACCGGTCAATAGCATAAATAGAAAAAAAATATTCATCGAAAACCTCAGCTGCAATTATTAAAGCCTAAATCTATTAAACTCTAATCATACAAAATACACAATCCTTGAGAATGAAAACCTCCCATAAACAACCCATACCTTACATCTGCACAAAAAGGATAAAACGCCATGATATACTACTATTCTTATCCCATCGTGCTATGCTTAGATATTCCTGGCGTGCGCGCCTTTTAAAAAAAGCGAAGAATAAGGAACCCCCGATGCTTACCAAAATGAAAATACGCTATCTGAGCACGGCCATAGCCACAGCTGTTTTATTTATGGGGATCCAGCCCGCACAGGCGCAGGATTATAACCAGAACAGCGACTGGGATGTCACGCTTGGCGCCGGGGCCGCTGTTGTGCCGACCTATGAAGGCAGCGATGATTACACGCTGACGCCCCTGCCCTATCTGAATATCAGGTATAAAGACCGGATCGGCCTTGGCAAGGATGGTTTAACGGCTGATCTGCTGAAAAATAATCGCTCCAAAATCGGTATCGGGCTGACCTATGACCGGGGCCGTGACGAGGACGGCGATACTCTTATCGGCAGTGATGATGATACGCTGGACGGTATGGGGGATATTGACGGTGCCCTTGGCCTGAAAGCCTATGCCGCCCATGATTTCGAACCCGTCACCGTCAGCGGCGGCATCACGCAATTTGTTGGTGATGATAACGAAGGGCTGATCGTCGATGCCAAACTCAGTAAACGCATCCCCCTCTCCCGCCAATTGAGCATAACACCCTCGCTGAGCACCACCTGGGCCGATGACGAATATATGGATACGTTTTTCGGCGTTGATTCAGGGCAGGCCTCCCGCTCCCAATTCGCGCAATATAATGCCGATTCCGGGTTTAAAGATATCTCCCTCGGGCTCAATGCCATGTATTTCCTGAATAGGAACTGGTTTATCATGGGCGGCGGCAAGATCAAACAGCTCTTGAACGACGCCGCCGACAGCCCGGTCAGCCAGAATGACACAAATGTCTCTTTAATGTCGGCGGTTGGGTATAGGTTTTAATATACAGCCGACTATCTCTGCACGGTTTGCGGAAAGTCATGATAGAGCCCTTTCTTGGAAAGCTTTAAAAGCAGAATCAACCTCACACATCATTAACAGCCGCTCCCTAAGTTCGATAACAATTATAACGGTAAGATAGCTATATTGTGATGGTATTACCGCTCTTACGGCTTTCTCCATTTCCGCTATAATTTCGTAAATCGGCAGCTCTCGCCTATATTGCTCTGTATACTCATACATAATATCCGGCTGGTTCTCATATGCATCCTGGCATACGCTATCCGCCATTTCCTGCGTCAGCCCATGGACCCCCCCCACCGTTCTCAGACCGACGAATTGGCTTATTAATCAACGCCGGGAACGGACCCTCCGGCTGAGGTGCCAATGGCTTCCCCAATACCGGAATTTCCACAAGTCCCTTAGCTTTGCGGATACGGCGGGACATTTCATAGTATAGGTCAAGCATCCCTAACCGAGTATCTGGCCGTGTTATTTTATGCGCTGCCTCTTTTGTCAGATATTCCGAAATCGAGCCACATTTTTCCATGTAGGCGGCATCATGCCCATGCGACAAAAAACGCTCTTCCAGCCAAGCGATTTCGGCAATCAGATCAGGCTTTGTCTCCCACAAAAACTGAAGGATTGTATCTGTCATTTGCTGATCACAGTAGGTTTCTTGATACACCTGAAGTTCAATAAGCGGTGGAAGTTCACATTGGAGCTGGGAATTTATCATTGAATGTTACCCTCTTTTAAAAGACGAATCCATTAAACCTGACCGCCAAAATAAAAACAACCTATGTATATTAAACATCCAAACGATATCCTTAAATATTAGGACATCTCACCCCCTCTCCGCCATTTCTTTTTTGTCCGATCTATTGTACAAAACAAGAATGAACATGGCTTTGGACGGGTTTTTATGACAGGAACAGTTTTCTTATATGCATTGATGACCGTCACCGGTCTTG
>JBNJDW010000006.1:0-20436 GCA_051745265.1 Pseudomonadota bacterium | reverse complement strand
CCGCCGTTTACTTTGATCGGGGCAACGACCCGTTCAGGGCTGCTGACAACACCGCTGCGTGATCGGTTCGGCATCCATCAGCGGCTGGAATTTTATGCACCGGAGGATCTATCGATTATAGTCTCGCGTCTTGCGCGTTTGCTGGGCATTGGTATTTCCGATGACGGGGCGATTGAAATTGCCCGCAGATCCCGCGGTACGCCAAGGGTAGCGGGGCGGCTGACCCGTCGTGTCCGTGATTTTGCTTCGGTCGCTGATGCAACTGAAATTACCGCCGATGTTGCCGATCATGCTTTACGTCAGCTTGAAATCGATCACAGCGGTCTTGATTCAATGGATCATCGTTATATGAACTGCATTATTGATAAATATGCCGGTGGTCCGGTCGGTGTTGATACGATTGCCGCCGCGCTGTCTGAGCAACGCGATGTTATTGAAGACGTGATTGAACCTTATCTGTTGCAGCAAGGCTTATTACAGCGCACCCCGCGCGGGCGGATGATTTCGGATTTTGGGTATAAATATCTGGATCTTGAAACGCCGGGCGGGCAAAATCGCGGCGCCGATACCGGTGATTTATTCCAGCCTGAATAAAAAATAATCATAAAAACAGCAGCAATCATAATTTCGCCATATTGTCCGGCATAATATGAACTGTATTATCCTTTCAGGGATGACAAAGCAAACAAACTCGACTAAAACAGTAGCATGACCACACACAAACTGCCCATTCGTATTTATTATGAAGACACTGATGCCGGATCGGTCGTTTATCATGCGTCCTATTTGCGTTTTGCTGAACGGGCACGTTCGGAAATGCTGCGCGATATGGGCTATGATCATGCCCGTTTGCTCAGGGAAAAAGCCATCGGTTTTGTCGTTCGTAATCTTGAGATTGATTATCTGCGGCCGGCGGTTCTGGATGATCTGTTGGAAGTACGCTCATCGGTAACCCGCATTGGCGGCGCCAGTTTTGATTTACAGCAAACCGTTTTTCGCGGCGAAGAAATGATTGCTGATCTCAAAGTCGTTCTGGTTTGTATGGATACAAAGACTTTCAGCGCTGCACGTCTGCCCGAAGATATGCGCAGTTTATTCAATAAAAATTTAAGCGAAGAAGGAGATACTGTTTATGTCTGATCGTGCGGTGGATGCCGTCTCTTTAGGGGGTGATGTGGCCCATGACATGTCGATATGGGGCCTTTTTTTACAGGCAGATATCGTGGTCAAGGCGGTAATTCTTGTGCTTATTTTTGCCTCCATCTGGTGCTGGGCGATTATTTTTGAAAAAAGACGCAGTTTTAAACGGCTGAATGCCAAAGCCACAAAATTCGATACAGCTTTCTGGTCGGGAGAGGCTCTGGAGCGTCTGTATGAGCGTATTCAAAAGAAACCGGCCGAGCCGATGGCCCGAACCTTCTGCGCCGGTATGCAGGAATGGAAACTGAGCGCCGCTGATGGCGGCAGTCATGGAGGCGATCTGAACGCCAGCCTGCATCAACGTATTGACCGCGCCATGGCGACGACCATAAACCGTGAAATCGCCAAGCTGGAACGCTATATGACATTTCTGGCCACTGTGGGTTCAACCGCGCCCTTTATTGGCTTGTTTGGTACTGTCTGGGGGATCATGAACAGTTTTGCTGCGATTGCCGGATCGCAGAATACCAGTCTTGCCGTTGTCGCGCCCGGGATTGCCGAGGCTTTGTTTGCAACAGCGCTTGGCCTGGTCGCTGCTATTCCGGCGGTGGTCGCCTATAATAAATTCTCAACCGATCTGCAGCGTTATGCTGACAGGCTGGATGCCTTTTCATCGGAATTCAGCGCCATTTTAGGCCGCCATTTCGAACAAACGCGCCGTCAGAGTAGTCGGGGCAGGGGGGCTGCGTAATGGGTTCTCAATTACAGGGACGTGTTAACAGTGGCCATGGACGCCGCCGGTCGCATAGACCGATGGCAGAAATCAACGTCACGCCATTTGTCGATGTTATGTTGGTTTTGCTGATCATCTTTATGGTCGCAGCACCGCTTTTGACCGCAGGGGTCGCGGTTGATCTGCCGGATGATTCCGCCGGCGGCCTGTCACATCAGGATAATGCCCCTGTTGAAATATCTGTGGAACCAAATGGTAAGATTTATCTTGGTAAGACCGAAGTCACGGTTGACCGCCTGACGGGGCTGCTTGCCGCTATTGCTGAAAAGGATGTTGACCGCCGGATTTATATCCGTGCGGATAAGGGGCTGTCTTATGGCACCGTTATGCAGGTCATGGCAACAGTTAATCAGTCCGGTTTTACCCGGGTCGCGCTGATTACGGATTCTAATTAAAGTTAACGGGGGAGGAGGATTAAAAAATTTATGCGTCTCCGCAGCCTGTTTACATCATCAATTTTTCATATCGCTGTCATTGTCGTGTTGACGGTCGGGATCAGTTTTAGCTCGGACCGGGAAATCACGCAGCCGCCGCCGATGGTTGTTGAATTTGCCGAAGTGGCGGAAAAATCGGAAACGCCTACACCGGCGGCGAAACCCCCGACACCAAAAAAGCAGGAAACAGCGCCGGAACCCAAACGGCAGGATGATAAACCAAAGCCGGCACCGACCAATACCTCGAACGCCCCGGTAGCGCCGGTTGAAAAGCCGCCCGAAAAGAAACCGGAACCAGCTCCGCCGGCCCCCAAGGTGCGCCCCAAATCAATTGCAAAGCCAGATGCGCCGCCCAAGCCCGAGCCTGAAGAAAGCAATAAAAAAGCATCTGAAAAACAGGAAGAGCCGGAGGAGAAAGAAGAACCGGACAAAGACCCTGTTCCGCAGCGTGATTTTAGCTCGGTTCTTAAGAATCTGGCTGAAAACGAAGAAAAACCCGAAGACGCGGAAAAGGCCGATGAGGATGCCGCAACCACAGGTCAACAGGCCCCGATGGGCAGCCAGTTGACTGTCAATGAACTTGATGCCTTGCGCCGTCAGTTGGAAGGTTGCTGGAACTTACCAATCGGTGCACGTGAGGTTGACGAAATGGTTATAGATGTTAACTTAATCGTTAATCGTGACAGAACCATAAGAGAGGCCAAAATCGTCGACACGGCCCGCTATAGCAGAGATAGTTTTTTCCGGGCCGTTGCCGATTCTGCTCTGCGTGCTGTACGCTCGCCAAATTGTTCGCCGCTTCAATTGCCTGAAGATAAATATGATATGTGGCAAAATATTATTGTAGAGTTTAACCCTAAGGAAATGTTCTGATGAAAAACAGTGTTTTAAAACTATTTGCCGCTTTGGCTGTTGTTCTGATCCTGATGCCGCAAATGGCCGCTGCACAGGTCAGGGTGGATGTTAACCGCGCTGATGATGTCCGGCCCATGGTTATTGCCGTGCCTGATTTTGCCAGTAGCGATAGTCAGGAACTTGAAGATCTGGGCCGTAAGATGTCTTCGGTTATTACAAACAATCTTGTTAATTCAGGTCTGTTCAAGGCCCTGGACCCCAAAAGCTTTGTTCAGTCTTCTTCTACGGTTTATCAAAGTCCGCATTTTAATGACTGGCGGGTGTTGAATGCAGAAGCACTGGTCGCCGGCAAGGTTTCAAAAAACAAAGATGGTCGCACCAAGGTTGAATTCCGTCTTTGGGATGTCTTTGCCGAAGAACAAATGGTCGGTATGGCCTATATGACGACGCCGGAAAACTGGCGCCGTATTGCGCATATTATTTCTGATGAAATTTATAAACGGATGACCGGTGAAGAAGGCTATTTTGATACCCGGATCGTCTATGTTTCTGAAACCGGCCCATCAAATGCCCGGATAAAACGACTGGCGATTATGGATCAGGATGGGCATAATCACCGTTTCCTGACCGATGGGAAAACACTGGTCCTGACGCCGCGGTTTTCGCCGACCCTGCAACAGATTACCTATATGGCCTATTACAACAATAAGCCCCGGGTTTATCTGTATGATATCGATAGTGGACGGCAGGAAGTTCTGGGGGATTTCCCGGGCATGACATTTGCGCCGCGTTTCTCACCTGACGGCAACAAAGTCATCATGTCACTTTCCCAAGATGGTAACAGTGATATTTATACGATGGATCTGCGCAACCGGGGCGTATCACGCCTGACCAGCAATGCTGCGATTGATACCAGCCCGTCTTATTCGCCCGACGGTGAAAAGATTGTCTTTGAATCTGACCGTGGCGGCGCACAACAAATGTATGTGATGAACGCAGATGGCAGCGGTGTACGCCGGATTACCTTTGGTGATGGCCGTTATGCCAATCCGGTATGGTCGCCGCGTGGTGACCTGATCGCCTTTACCAAAATGCTGAAAGGCGAATTTTATATTGGCGTGATCAAACCGGATGGCAGCGGTGAGAGGCTGATCACCAAAGCCTATCACGTTGAAGGCCCGACCTGGGCGCCGAATGGCCGTGTATTGGCGTATTTCAAGGAAAAGCCCGGCCGTGATGGCCGCAGCGCGTCTGTGTATACGGTTGATCTTACCGGCTTTAATGAACGTAAGCTTGAAACGCCGCTGGATGCATCTGATCCGGCGTGGTCACCATTAAACCAGTAAAATAGAGAATAATGACAAAAGAAAAGGGCCGTATTATGCGGCCCTTTTTTATGATTTATGGTTATGACGGGTTTTCAAGGATGTCCTGAAATTCTTTAAAGACCGTTTCATAAGTGTTGCGTTTGAACGGAACAATAAGGTCAAGGACAAGGGTCGGGCAGATCCATTGCCATTTGCCGAATTCAGGATAGCGGCAGGTATGAAGATTGACTTCATGCTCTGGTCCTGTAAAACGCAGAGCGACCCATTTCTGTTTTTGTCCGCGATACCGGCCACCCCAGATTTTAGGGATCAGATAATTGGGCAGATCGTAATACAGCCAGTCTTCTGTAACTTTGAGGATTTCAGCATTTTTAATGCCGGTTTCTTCATAAAGTTCACGGAAAACAGCGTCTTCAAATGTATCGTCTTCATCATCAATACCACCCTGTGGCATTTGCCAGGCGCCGGGGTTATCCAGGCGCTCACCGATGAAGACTTCACCTTGGGCATTAAAAATCAACAACCCGACACCGGGTCTATAAGGTAGAATCTTGTATTCTGGTTTCATTTTCTTTTCGTTCCAGCACAGCGCTCAGTGGGGCTAGGGCAATGCCACGCCCGGCGAGCTTTGCGCTCCAGTTTTTTATTGTTTCCAGTGTAACAGGATAAGCCGAAGCTGTGCCGAGTGCAAAGCCGTTTTTCAGGGCTTCTTGTTCAAGCCGCCGTAAGGCACGCATGATCTCGTCCGGGGTCGGTGTATCTGTAATATTATGCGGGCTGGCCATATAGCTCAGGTCACTCTGTCCGGCGATCGGGCCTGAAAGTGTATTGGTCCGGTCAATCATATCCTCGACAAAAATGCCATCTCTGGCGTTGATCCAGTTGAAAAACTGTCGGATACGGCTGTCACTGTTCAGAAAATTATTACCAAAAGCATTAATATAACCGATATGGTAAGGGCTGTTGTCGGCAATTTGCTCCAGCTGCTTGACGTTCTGAACCCATGGTCGTCTGTTATACAAGGCCTGAGGGCCGGGATCGACCTCGGGGAAGCTGCGGGGTTCCATGGGGATTTCGATCAGGCTCTCATGCCGCTTTGCACGGCTCTGTTCAATCCAGAAGGGCAGTGTTTTACTATAAGGGGAAAAGGCCAGCGTCACGGCAGGCGGCAGTTCCAGGATCGCCTGCTGGGTCAGGGCTTCTTTCTGACCAAGGTTTTTTATGATCAGGGCAATGCGCGGACGGCGATCATTCCGATCGAATGGTGCAAAGTAAGGCTCTTTGATATCAGCGGGCGGCGGTGCGTTTTCAGACTGTTGGGGCTCAGGCGTTTCTGTTTGCGCAGAGGTTTCAGGCTCTGCTGTGGCGTCTGTCTCTGCCTCTGCCTCCTCTACCTCCTCTGCCTCCTCTACCTCCTCTGCCTCTGCCAGCGTAAGATTGAGTGATGTGCCCGGCTGGTCAACGGGTGATGAAAAGCTGTTAATCAGAAGAATAACAGCAATCATCACCAGTATATAACCAAAGACGCCTAGAAAAATACGCCGATAACGGCTGGAGGACCAGTGTTCATGCAGGTTTTCTCTTAATGCTGGAAGAGAGGGCATATTAGTGGCTCCAACCGCTAAAGGTTTAATTTACGGCGTTTTTATACAGGGAAATCCCTTGTAAAAGATCAACCGCGCGGATCAGCTGATAATCGACAATATCTTCTTCTTCAGCTTCGAGATCAACGGTGTCTTCCGGGTCTTCTGTTACTTCTGACACATCGCCATTATCATTTTCCAAGGAACCGCGAAGGTCAGCCTCGCTCATACGACCTGATGCGTCCGTATGACCGACAACGGCAACCCGCTCAATCTTGATATCGGGCGTAATACCGGTAGCTTGAATGGATGTGCCTGACGGTGTGTAATAACGTGCTGTTGTCAGACGCATGGCGCCGTGGCCCGGCAGAGTAATAACCGTTTGTACGGAGCCCTTGCCAAAGCTTTGCGTGCCCAGAACAATACCGCGCTTATGATCCTGAAGCGCGCCGGCAACAATTTCTGATGCCGATGCGGAACCGCCATTGATCAGAACAACAATCGGTAACCCATCAGTAAGATCGCCAGCCGTGGCGTTATCCCGACGAATGTCATCATCAGCGCGGCCACGGGTTGAGACGATTTCGCCTTTATCCAAAAAGGCATCAGAAACCGATATGGCCTGATCAAGCAAGCCACCCGGATTATTACGCAGATCAAGCACGTAACCGATCAGTTCATCACCGGTTTCTTTTTGAATATCCTTCAGGGCTTTTTTCAGCCCGCTGAACGTCTGCTGGTTAAAGGTCGTGATGCGGATATAACCGACATTATCGTTTTTAACCTCATGGCGGACAGATTTGATTTTGATGATATCACGGGTGATTTCGACTTTCAGAGGTTCTGACGTGCCTTCACGTATAATGGTCAGAGTGATTTTACTGCCGACCTTACCGCGCATTTTATCCACTGCATCGGATAAGGACAGCCCCATAACCTGTTCACCATCAATTTCAGCGATCAGGTCGTTGGCTTCGATGCCGGCTTTGGCTGCCGGGGTATCGTCAATCGGAGATACGACTTTGACCAGGCCGTTTTCCATGGTGACTTCAATACCAAGCCCGCCAAATTCGCCGCGGGTCTGAACCTGCATAGAGCTGAAATCATTTTCTGTCAGATAGCCTGAATGCGGATCAAGTGCTGTTAACATACCATTTAACGCCGTTTCAATCAGTTCCTGATCCTCAACAGGTTCTACATATTCAGAGCGCACACGCTCAAACACATTACCAAACAGATTTAACATCTGGTATGTATCGGCGGAGACTTCTTGTCCTTGTTCCTGCCTCTGTTCTTGCGCTGACTGGGCAAATCCCATACTGCCAATCCCGATAGAAAGGCCAAGAACCATACCGCTGATCACGTAAGCTGATTTTTTTATCATATATAGAACCTCGTTTTATCCAGTGTTTGTGTTAAAGACAGCATTCGGATTAATGGGCTTGCCGTTTTTGCGGAGCTCATAGTATAGACGACCATTTTTATTTGTCTGACGTGTAATTTTACCCACGGGCTCCCCAGCCTGAAGAATTGAATTAACGGATGTCTCTATACTATCAAGACCTGCTATCAGACTATGATATCCGTCGTTATGCTCAATAATCAAGAGGCGTTTGTAATTTTGGAAGGGCCCGGCAAAGGCTACTTTGCCTGACATCGGTGAAACAACCGTTGCCTGCGGCTGGGTTGAAAAGGTAATACCGCTGCTAACAGCGCCGATATCGTCCTGATCGCCAAAGGAAATTCTGACTTTGCCAACGACCGGCAGCATTTTATCAGCAGTTTCGGGGGGCAGGGACGGCACCGGTACGGCTGCTGCCGCTGATGCGGTTTTGGTGATTTTTTCAGGGCGTGGGGCCGGTTTTAATTTGGCCATAAGCTCGGTCAGGTCTTTAGCTTCTTTTTGCAAGCGTTTGATCTCGCTCAATCTTTGGCGGTGACTTGCCGAAACTGTTTTATAAAGCTTTTCACGATCCTTCAGCAAAGCGTTTAACGTACCCGTTTCGCTTTTCAGTTTTTTCTGCTCCTGCTTGCGATGCGCCAGCACATCGGAAATTTCGGATTGAAGGATTTTTAGCTCTTTCATTTCAGATTCGATGCCCTGCATTCTTTCATGCAGCGCCGGTACGGTACTGTTCAAAGCGATCATCCGATGCAATGTTTCGGATTTTGGCGCATTGGAAAAATACAGGCCATAAGTCGGCAGCTTTGCGGATCGATAAACCGCCAGAATAAGGGATGTTGATAAACCTTTGTCACGGATAAGGCCTTCGGCCAGTTTTGCCTGACGTTTTTCCAGATCGTCTTGCTTTTCCTGCAACGTGGACAGCGCCTGTTCGATATTCTGCATTTTGCGTGCTGTGGCAACCAGTTCGGATTGAACGATTTTCAGTTTTTGTTCGGCTTTGGCTTTGCGGGCTTCTTCGGCCTTGGCCGCGGCCCGGGTTTTTTCCAATTGCGCTTTGGTTTTGGACAGGTCCTGCGCCATAGCCGGTGTGGCTGTTATCAGAAGGATAACAGTCAAAAGACCCAGCATATGTTTAACCAGTTTATTCACGGTGGTAAGGGTGTCCTGCGGAAATTTGTTGTGCCCTGTAAATCTGTTCTATCAGCATAACCCGAACAAGCTGATGAGGCCATGTTTGTTTACCAAAAGAGAGCAAAAAATCAGCTTTTTTACGGATATTTTCCGTCAACCCGTCAGCACCGCCAATGATAAAGCATAACTGTGTATGGTTGTCGGCCTCTAACTGCTGGATATGGCGGGTGAATTCGATGCTGGACAGGGTTTTGCCGCGCTCATCCAGGGCGAAAACATATGCTTCATCAGGTATAAGCGGTAACAGCCGTGCTTCCTGTTGTTCGGATGTTTGGTTTTTACGGGCATCAACCTCGGCTGTGTCCAGTGACCAGTTCATCCGTTTGGCATATGTGGCAAAAAGATCATGAAAGGGGGACGCTTTTTTAACACTTCCCACCGAGAGCAGTTTAATACGCATAAGCGGCCTTTCAGAAGATCAGGCCGAGAGATACAGCGTATGGTCTGTCGTATTAAAGTCAGCACCCCAGATTTTTTCGATCTGATAGAATTCACGGACCTCGGGACGGAACAGGTGAACGATAAAGTCACCACCATCAAGAAGGACCCAATCGGCGGATCCTTTGCCTTCGATACGTGATTTATATCCGTGTTCAGACAAGGTCTGAGAGAGTTTATCGGCAAGTCCTGCGACCTGACGGGATGAACGCCCCGAACAAACGACCATAAAGTCTGCGATAGATGTTTTACCTTCGAGATCGATACAGACGATGTCTTCGGCTTTGTTGTTATCAAGGGTGGTTATCACCAACTTTTTTAACTCTTCCGGTGTAAGATCCGGTTCTTTGCGACTGGCTATGATTGTCCTCCATCATTATGACGCTTTAAACATGATATAATCCGTTTTACCCTGCGGGAAAGCGCAGAATAACACAGATCCACCTGAATGATGTCATGAAAAAGAACGCCGTTTGCCGGTATTTCTATAGGTCTCATACCTTTATTATACGTGATTCTCTTATTTTTGTGAAATTTAAACATGTAAGGCACAAAATTCTACACATCGTCCTCTGTCAGGGACACCAGCGTCGTATTACCGCCAGAGGCCGTGGTGTTGACCGTTGTGGTCCTTTCTGTTGCAAAGCGGTGCAGGTAATGCGGTCCGCCGGCTTTGGGCCCGGTGCCCGATAATCCCATACCGCCAAAGGGTTGAACGCCGACAACAGCGCCGATCATCGACCGGTTCACGTAACAGTTACCAACCCGCGCGCGGGTCAGGATATATTCAACTGTATGATCAATACGGCTGTGAATGCCGAGGGTCAGGCCATAGCCTTTGGAATTTATATCATCCATAACCTTATCAAGATGCCCGGTTTGATAACGAACAATATGGATGATCGGGCCGAAGACTTCACGTTCCAGTATATCGGTGTTATCCATCAGATAGGCCCGGGGGGCAAAATACGTCCCGCGCTCTGCCACATCAGCATCCAGGGGCGTGCGGGCGACCAGTTTTGCCGCTTTATCCATTTTATCGGCATGATCCTGCAGCATCTGTTGGGCCTTGCGATCGATGACCGGACCGATATCGGTCGACAGATACATCGGATCGCCAATGACGACGTCTTCAGCGGCCCCGGCCAGCATTTCTACGATTTTATCGGCAATACCCTCCTGCGCATAGAGAACCCGTAAGGCAGAGCAACGCTGCCCTGCGGATTGAAAGCCGCTGATGATCATATCGTCAATCACCTGTTCGGCAAGCGCGCTGTTATCAACGATCATGGCGTTCTGCCCGCCGGTTTCGGCGATCAAGGGGGCTATGGCCCCCGGACGTTCGGCCAGACTGGTATTGATGATCCGCGCCGTTTCGGTGGAGCCGGTAAAGGTCACGCCGGTAATACGTGTATCAGAAACCAGATATTTGCCCGTCATATCCCCGGAAAGCGGCAGCATATGCAGGACATTTTCCGGTATTCCTGCGGTATAGAGCAGATTAATAACCTTTTGCGCGATCAGCGGTGTTTGTTCCGCCGGTTTGGCAATCACGCAGTTACCGGCCATTAAGGCGGCAACAACCTGTCCGGTAAAGATGGCAATCGGGAAATTCCAGGGGCTGATGCACAGGAATGTACCGCGCCCCGTCAGGCCAAGCGTATTCATTTCCCCGGTGGGGCCGGGTAAAACAATGTCACTGCCAAAGTCTTTTTGCCCCTGAATGGCGTAATAGCGGCAGAAATCAATGGCCTCCCTGACATCGGCCAAGGCATCGGCAATGGTCTTTCCGGCCTCGCGTATGCACAGGGCCATTAGCTCTGTTAACTGATCTTCCATCAGATCGGCCAGCTTTAACAGACAGGCGGCCCGATCCTGCGCGGGTGTTCTTGACCAGTCATAAAAGCTTTCATGGGCCGTCGCAAGGGCGTTTTCGATCTGCTCAGCTGTGGGGACAGCGACGGTGCCGACTTTTTCACTGTTATTGGCAGGGTTGAGTATAGCTTCAATATCGGCGCTGTTATCAGGCCCGGCATGCCAGGTTTTCTCACGATAGGACAGCAGATCCTGTTGCAGTGGTTCGGCGACAGCATTATCAAATAACTCGATCCCCTTCGCATTTTTACGGGCCTTACCGTATAAATCGCGGGGCAATGGAATTTTTGGGTGTTGTTTGTTTTTAAGCCGTTCAACATAACGGATCGGATCGATAACCATCTCGCTGACGGGCACGCGGTCATCCTGTATTCGATTAACAAAGGAGCTGTTGGCCCCGTTTTCAAGTAAACGCCGGACCAGATAAGGCAACAGGTCTTCATGGCTGCCGACAGGCGCATACACCCGAATCGGGAATTTACCCGGCGTGCCTTCCGGGCCGATCATCTGGTGATATAAGGGCTCTCCCATGCCATGCAGGCGTTGAAATTCAAAGCCGCTCGGATTGTCGCCCGCCATGGTCATGACCGCCGCAACGGTATGGGCATTATGCGTGGCAAATTGCGGATAGAAAACATCGCGCCGATCCAGCATTTTACGGGCGCAGGCCAGATAGGAGACATCGGTTGAATTTTTACGGGTAAAGACCGGATAACCGGGCAGGCCGCGTTCCTGCGCGTATTTAATTTCGGTATCCCAATAGGCGCCTTTAACCAGACGGACCATAAGCCGCTCTCCGGATTGCTGCGCCAGTTCGGCCAGCCAGTCAATGGTTTTCCAGGCGCGTTTCTGGTAAGCCTGCAGCGCAAGGCCAAAGCCTTCCCAGCCTTTTAAGGCCGGATTCATCCGCACCTGTTCAATAATTTGTAATGACAGGTCAAGCCGATGGGCTTCTTCGGCATCAATACACATGCCGATATTGTAATCTTTACATTTACGGGCCAGTGCTGTCAGCCGTTCAACCAGAACCGGCATACAGTTTTCCTGCTGGGTGGCAAAATAACGGGGGTGCAGGGCGGAGATTTTAACAGATATCCCCGCCGAGGTGATCGGAGAGGCTGGCTCATCATAGGATTTCACGGTTTTGCCGATACTATCAATGGCATCATGATAGGCTTGATAATAGCGGTCCGCATCCGCCATCGTCCGCGCCGCTTCACCCAGCATGTCATAAGAATAACGATAGCCCAGTTTTTCCTGCGGACGGGCGGTTTTCATGGCTTCCTTGATCGTGCGGCCAATAACAAATTGATGGCCCAGAATACGCATGGCATGATGCATGGCGCTGCGGACCACGGGCTCGCCCGCGGTTTTTACCATTTTTTGCAAGAGGTTAGAGGGGCTGAAATCATCTTTGTCCTTGTCCGCCGGGCCAATGACCTTACCGGTCAGCATCAAAGCCCAGGTCGAGGCATTGACAAACAGGTCGCTGCCTTTGCCAATATGCTCGTCCCAGTCTGCAGTGCCGATTTTGTCCTTAATCAAAAGATCCGCGGTTTCCTTGTCAGGGATGCGCAGCAAAGCCTCGGCAAGGCACATCAGGGCAATGCCCTCATCCGTGGTCAGGCCATATTCATTGAGAAAGCTGTCAAGCCCGCCGAAACGCTTACGATTGGCGCGAACGCTATGGACCAGGGTCGTCGCCTGATCCTCGATCATACGGCGTTGCCGGTTATCTATGGACAGATTTTCTAGCAACATATCAAGATGTGCGGTCTCATCACTATGATAGTCCAGGGCAATGTCATGACGCGTTTGATCAAGCGCTGTTTCAGATGGGGCGGTCGCGGCATTGGTGTCCATGGCAAGGCTCCTGAAAAGTGATTACAGGGTGATTTTAAGTTAAATTATCATTGAGGGCAAACAGCATTTCAGTGCTGTGATCTGTTGTATCACCAGCCATAACTGCCCCAATAGCCCGGGTGTCCATGGCCGATACCAACGCCCATACCAAAACGGCCCCGGTCATAATAGGAATTACGGGCACGGCGCTGCGTTTCTATAGAACTGCGTGTCTTGCTAAGTTCAACTTCGGCTTCCTGAGCGGTGATCTTGCCGGCGGTGACCTGATCGGCAAGCAGGACAGCCTGATCAAGGAAAAGTCTGTCCAGATCTTCGTAATTGCTGCGTTGCTTTTCAGGAAGGCTGTTGTAACGGTCGACCATACAATTAACCCGGCTGATAAAATTATCAGTCTGTGTCTGACAGTCGCGTTCAATTTCGGGGGCGGAAACCATGGATGTGCATCCGGACAGAAGCAGCAAAAGCAGCCCTGCAAAAACCGGCACAAAGACCGGTTTAGGCACTGAGTTTTTCTGGAAGGGTTTTAATCGCATCATCAATCAGGCTTTCATCTTTTTTATCCAGTTCTTCGGATAAGATAGATGTGATTGTCGATGTTGCAATATCTGCGGCTTTATTTCTGATTTCCTGAACAGCGGCCGTTTCGGCGCGGCTGATACGTTCAATCAACTGGTTTTCCTTACGGGCCAGATCGTCTTCCATTTTTGTCATGGCGTCCTGTTCGATCTGAACGGCACGTTCTGAGGCCGCTTTGATAATATCATCGGCGGTCTTCATGGCATCGCGGTGTTTTTTCTGATATTCAGCCAGCACTTCCTGAGCTTCGACGCGCAGGCGTTCGGCATCATCCAGTTCCTTACGGATACGATCCGTCCGGTCATCAAGGATTTTCAGAATAGGGGCGCGACCTTTTTTCCAGGCAACAACCAGAAACAGGATGGTTGAAATGAGAACCCAAAAGGTTGAATCCTGTAAGATGTCCATCAGGAGGCCTCCTTAAGCTGTTTTTGAACAGCCTTTAATGCATCGCCTTGCTTGATTGTGACACCGGCAACCTTTTTCAGGCCGTCGCGGGTAATATCAGCGGCGATATCTTCCATAGACTTCAGAACTTCATTTTTGGCCTGATTGATGTTTTCTTCTGATTTCAAAAGCCGTTTGCGGGCATCTTCAGAAAAGGCTGTGTGTTTTTCGGTCACCTTTTCGGAGGTGTTGTCCGCAATCTTATTCATAACATCCTGCGCCTCGGCATGCGCCTCGGCCAGAGCGTCTTCGTAAGAGGCTTTGATCTCTTCCATCTCTTTTTGCAAGGTCTCGGCACGGGTCAGATTGTTGTTGATATCTGATTCCCGTAATTCGAGGATCTCGCTGACGCGCGGCAAGGCCAGCTTCGACATTAATGCATAAAGCAGCAGAAAGGCGATAATCAGCCAGAAAATCTGACTTGAAAAGGTTGAGACGTCCAGCTGCGGCAAACCGCTTTGCGCTTCCGGGACATCTACATCCGGTGCTGCCAGGGCAGGGAAACCCATGGCGATTAAGCCGAGGCTTCCCGTAACCTGATACATTTTATGTCGAAGTGTTCTGGTCATTATTTTTCTGTTTCTTAGTTGAACAGGATAATGAAGGAGATCAAAAGCGCGAACAGAGCAACGGCCTCGATCAGAGCGAAGTACAGAAGACCAACGCCTTTAACTTCACCGGCAACAGACGGGTTACGTCCGATTGCTGAAATAATGCTGCCAAAAAGATTACCCAGAGCAATACCAACCCCAAAAAGCGGGAATACAGCGATGGCTGCTGCCAGTAATTTCATAGACTCAACTTCCATTTTCTCTTCCTTTTTTTACTTAGTTAAACGTTAAACTTAAACCCTAGCTGCCTTATAGCGAAACTGACGCTTCACGTATAGACCTAATTTCGAATTTTTTAGTGCAGTTTGATCCCATCTTTTAGATAAACGCAGGTCAGAATTGCGAAAACATAAGCCTGAATAAAGGCGACCAGAACTTCAAAGCCGATCAGGGCGACATTCAAAAGCATCGGCAACACACCGGCAACAGCGCCCAGCGATACACAGAAACCCGCGAAAATCTTAATCATCGTGTGACCGGCCATCATATTGGCAAATAGACGAACAGAAAGGCTGAGAGGCCGTGACAAATAGGATATAAGCTCAATCATAAAGACGAGCGGCAGAATGAAAATCGGCAGCCCCTTGGGGACAAACAGGCTGATAAAATGAAAACCGTGTTTGATAAAACCGATAGCGGTGGCCCCGACAAAGACAATCAATGCCAGAACCCCTGTTACAACAATATGGCTGGTATAGGTAAAGGAATAGGGAACAAGGCCCAAAAGATTACCCATCAACACAATCATGAAGATTGAAAAGACAAAAGGGAAATATTTGCGGCCTTCATTGCCGATTGTATCGGAGACCATACGTGAGATGAATTCATAAACAATCTCACCGACATTTTGCCAGCGACCCGGAACCAGTTGCCGGTTACGCATCGTTGAGACCAGCAGCAGGGTGGTGGTCATAACCGCCAGGCCCATCCACAGCGCCGAATTGGTAAAAGACAGGTCATAACCCGCAAATTCAATCGGAATGTATTTGACGATTTCAAATTGCTCTAAAGGTCCGGCCACGATTCCCTCTCAAAGGCTAGTCATTTTGATTCTTATCCGGCTCTTTTTGACCATCTTTCGAGGGGGTTGTCAACCCTTTGGCAGGGTCATTTGATGGGGTTTTTGATCTTGCCTCGGGCGGGTCCACCCATCCTGCCGTTCCGGTCTGATGATACGTGCCGCTTTGAGCCCGCCAGATGTTAAGAAACCCGGCAGCAAAGCCCAGAAAAAATAATATGATCATACCAAAGGGCGCGGTGCCGAGCCATTGATCCAGCCAATAGCCCATAAAGGTACCAACGCCAACGGCTGCGACCAGCTCAATCCCCACGCGCATGGCCTGGCCCATGGCGGACCCGTTGCTTTCAGCATTGGGGTCATAACCCGGATCATTTGTCGGGTCATCGTCATGGCGCGCTTTTGCAGCGGCTATGCGTTCTTTCAGACTTTTTTCTGAATCATTCATACGGAAATCGCCTTTGCAGTTTCAAAGAATAATAAGTAAACTTAGGAACTTATGGCGATGAAGTCAATGACAGGAAGGGGGAATCAAAGATGCTTAAAGTACGCGGCCGACACCGGATTTGAGCAATGTATTCCAAATATACTGATCTTCGGAAAGTTTAAGATCTTCGTTGCCGATAATTGAGGCTTTGAGCAATTTATCCTGTTCAAAAATAAGGACCAGCTGAAGATCATGGCCGGTTTTGTCAATTTGCATTTTACCAAAGCCAATAGAGCCGGCGCTTTCTATGTTTCGGTAGGGCAGGGTTAATCCTTCGTAAGCCATAAGACGGCGGCTGAATATCTCAAGCTGTTCCGGGCTGCCCTGAACCTGTGAATTACCGTAGACAGCGGCCTGGATTTCCTGTGTGTCCATGGCGTCAAACTTTGAATAAGGCACATTCAGCTCTTCAAGGACCGCTGCTTTCGTCATACCGCGTTGCAGACTGGCTGTTTTGGTTTTCATGTCTTCCTTGCTTTCAAAAAGCTCGATATTGATTTCTTCGTCTTTCATCGGCATGCAGGATATCAAAGCAAAGGAAAGGGCCATAAGCATGAATAAAGCCCCGGCTTGTCTGAAATAGGATTTCAGATTATATTCGGCCGTAACTGATATATCTGTTTTTCCATGTATCATTTGTTATTTTTTAACCTTTTCCTTCCTATATAGGATAACGGATAATGCTTAACAATATATGAAAAATAGATGGCGTAAATAATATAAGGCACTGTTTTTAAATGAAAAAGTACAATATCCCTGTTACTGGTATTCTTTTGCTTGTTCTTGCCGGATTTATGTTGTCTGTTCCGGGCTGGATCAGAAACTATGATGGGCTGGCAGGACATGTGCTGATGGCGTCCCCGCAGCTCAATGATCCGAATTTTCAAAAAACAGTTGTGCTGATTACCGAACACAATCCTTTGATGGCCAGAGGCTACGTGCTGAACCGGCCGCTTTCTGACTCGGAGGATGGTGATTACCGTCGCTGGGGTGGCCCTCTGGCGCCTGATGACGTGCATATTTTGACGCATAATAACAGCGCAGAGGCAAAGCCTGTTGCTGAGACAGGGCTCTACACGGTCGCGCCTGATCCGCATTATGACCGATCAGAGGCTGATCTGTTCTTATCCGGTTACGCCAGCTGGGGCATCGGACAGTTGGAAGCAGAAATCGAAGCCGGTGACTGGCAGGTTCGCGTGCTTACACCGGATATTCTGGAACAGCCATATCAGGAAATCTGGAGCAATTTACAGGAAGAACAAAGATAATAAGCGGTATTTCTCCAGTTTCTAACTGTGATCAATTGCCGCTTTGGCTTTACGTTTTTCATCTGCAATCTTGGCATATTCCTGAGTGCCTTTTTTCAGCACGGTATCTTCCGGTATGATTTCACCGGGCATGATCAATGGTTTTTGCTTTATTTCTTTGTAATAAGGCGTGAAATCAGGCTTTGCAGTGTTGTCGAATAATTCTTTAAAACTGTCGATAACAAAATAGTTTTCCTGAAAGTCATCAATATGATTATGCGTGCGCATAATCCGCTTAACATCAAATTTTACGTGATGCGGAGAATCGCTTTCAAGGCAGAAGACCGATTCTGTCGGTGACGATAAAATACCGGCACCATAAATGCGTGTTTTATCATCCTGCCGGATCAGGCCGAATTCGACGGTAAACCAATACAGCCGGAAAATTTCCTCGACCGCATCAAGGCCGGTCGCCTTAACGCCGCCATGGCCGAACGCTTCCACGTAATCGGCAAAGGTCGGATCGGCCAATAACGGCACATGACCGAAGACATCATGGAAAATATCGGGCTCCTGAATATAATCCATATTCTCTGGCGTGCGGATAAACTGCCCGGCCGGGAATTTGCGGTTGGCCAGCAGTTCAAAGAAAGGTTCATACGGAATAAGACCGGGCACACAGACGACTTCCCAGCCGGTGCGTTTTAACAGGATTTCGTTTATTTCTTCAATTTTAGGGATACGGTCTTCAGTGATGCCAAGGGTCGATAGCGAGTCCATAAACATATCAATGGCCCGGCCCGGCAGTACTTCTTTCTGACGTTTGAACAGATGCTGCCACATGTCATGGTTTTCAGCTGTATAGCCTGCCCAGTTCTGATCAATAGTGAAATATTCAAGATCACCGGGCTGCCAGTCACCCAGCGGGGTATAGTATTCGGAAAATTCAATACCATTGCTCAGGTCATTGTTATTTGGATGGTCATCCATTTAATCCCTCAAAAACATAGGTCGTTGATCTTCAGGCGTGTCGGGTTGCAGTTCAGGACCGGCCTCGGTAAATGCCGGGTGAAGCAGGCAATTCTGTTCGATTTTTGTTAAGATTGGATAGGCATCCATATCGATTTCAAATCTGCGTGCATTATAAACCTGCGGAATCAGACAGATTTCGGCAAAGGTAATTTCTTCACCGGTGCTGTAGGGGCTGCCTGTGCTGTAAAATGCTGAATCGCTGATCATTTTTTCCAGCGCGGTAAAGCCCTGTTCAATCCATTTTTTATACCACTGGGTCTTTTGTGCCTGATTCAGGCCGAATTCATTGGTCAGGGTGGTCAGAACACGCAGATTGTTCAAAGGATGAATATCACAAGAAATCAGGTTTACGATTTGACGGACAAAGGCCCGGGCCTGCGGGTCCTCGGGCAACAGCGGCGGACGGGGATATTTATCCTCGATATATTCTAAAATCGCGCCGGACTGGGTCAGGGTAAAGTCACCGTCAACCAGCGTCGGTACGGAAGCCATTGGGTTCAATCCCTTGTATTCCGGGGCGTTTTGCTCCCCACCATTATTGATCAGGTGGACGGGGATTGTTTCAAAATCCACTTCTTTATAGTGGAGCGCGATCCGGATCCGGTAAGAGGTCGATGACCTCCAATAGCTATATAGTTTATAATTGCTCATGATATCTTCAGTATAGCACTAAAATACTTTTCGAAAAATGAATTTGCAGCTTTCCGGTAAAAGAATCAGGCGGCCTTCTGATTCCTGTTATATTGGACGACCTTTTGATCAATAGCGCCAAAGATTGATTTGCCCTGATCATCAAGCATTTCGATACGAATGGTATCACCAAACTGCATGAAGGGCGTTTCAGCTTTGCCGTTTTCGACCACTTCCAGCATACGTTTTTCGGCAAGGCAGGCCGACCCCTTGCTGCGGTCGGTATTTGATACCGTACCTGAACCCACAATCGTACCGGCGCAGAGCGGCCGTGTTTTGGCGGCATGGGCAATGAGCGTCGCAAAATCAAAGATCATATCAGAACCGGCATCCGGGCTGCCGAATTTTGTACCGTTAAAAGTCACGTTCAGTGGCAGGTGAACACGCCCCCCATCCCATTTATCCCCCAGTTCTTCAGGCGTGACAGCGACGGGCGAAAAGGCGCTGGACGGCTTGGACTGGAAAAAGCCAAACCCTTTGGCAAGTTCTCCGGCCGTTAAACCGCGTAGGGAGACATCATTGACCAGCATTATAAGCTTAATATGCTGCCGTGCTTCCTCTGGCGAGACGCCCATGGGTACATCATCGGTGATAACCGCGATTTCACCTTCAAAATCAATGCCCCAGGCTTCATCCGCCAGTTCAATATCATCGTAAGGGCCGATAAAGTTGTCAGAGCCCCCCTGATACATCAAAGGATCTTCCCAGAAACTTGCCGGCATTTCGGCGCCTCGGGCTTTGCGGACCAGTTCGACATGATTGACATAGGAACTGCCATCAGCCCACTGATAGGCACGGGGCAGGGGGGACGCCGCCTGTTTCGGGTCAAAAGCAAAGCTTTCACCTGTACCGTTTTCAAGGGCGACGGCGGCCTCTGTCAATGCAGGTTCAACATCTGCCCAGTTATCAAGCGCATATTGTAAGGTCGGTGCGATATGGGTGACTTCGGCAGCTTTGGTCAGGTCACTGCTGACGATGACCAGTCTTCCGTCACGTCCGTGTTTAAGTGAGGCGAGTTTCATAATGAGTCTCCTTATTTTTCTATGGTCTTAGACTTTAGCTTATTTTAAAACGCCGCGGCGAATCTGGTCTTCTTCCAGGCTTTCAAAAAGCGCCTGAAAATTACCTTCGCCAAAGCCTTCATTGCCTTTGCGCTGGATGATTTCGAAAAAGATCGGGCCGATGACTTCCTTGGTGAAAATCTGCAACAGGATGCCCTGACCTTCGGTGGGCGCCCCATCAATCAGGATGTTAAGGTCACGCAGGCGATTGACGTCCTCTCCATGACCGGGCAGGCGTTCATCAATCTTATCGAAATAAGTATCAGGCGTGGCTTGGAATTCAACGCCGTCTTGGGTCATATCAATAACGGTCGTATAAATATCATCGGTACCAAGGGCGATATGCTGGATGCCTTCCC